>JABGQJ010000066.1 GCA_018648945.1 Victivallales bacterium | reverse complement strand
GATCCCGTCGATGTCTCCGGCCCGCAGTGCCGCAGCCCACTTCTTGACCGTGCGCCCGTCGTGACCGAACAGCTCGCCGAGCTCGCGCAGCGACCGACCCGCGTTGTACAGACGCCCCACCAGCATCTTGCGGGCAACCGATTCGGGATCGGCCCCCACTCGCTCCAGAAGCGCAACCCCGAGGTACACCTCGTAGGTCGTGCCCCCGGCGCAGAGCGAGACGGTGATGTCCGAGGAGCCCTTCTGGCTACACGGAAGAACAGGCTGTACGGTAGTGCCCACGATTGTAAGTCCCCTTTGGCGAGGTTTCTTACAATTGCACCGGTGGCCCGTCCGGTGCGGCCATTGGCCGGAAAAAAAGCGGGCGTCTTACTTTACAGCTCTACCGAGCTCTGGGGAACAGGGGATCGAGTCCATCGCTCCCGGCCGCGTCACGCTGATACCGGCCGCTTCAGAGGCGATGGCCAGCGCTTCGGCAACCGTCTTGCCGGCCATCTCGGCGGCCAGGAAGAAGCCGATGAAGGTATCACCTGCCGCAGTCGTGTCCACGGGTCTGTGGGCGGATGC
Source organism: Victivallales bacterium (assembly GCA_018648945.1). The sequence goes on along the minus strand of JABGQJ010000066.1, from coordinate 18,060 downwards.
CTGCTGGGAAACGGTCGGCCCGCCCACCTCGCGGAACATGATGCCGTCACCGCCAAGGGTCAGGCAAAGACGGGTTTGGGGGTACTTCGCCGCCAACCCATCAAGGATGCGTTCGGGCACGGTCTCGCCGGAGAGCGCCTCGCCTTCATGCTCGTTCACGATCAGCAGATCCAGCAACTCCAGTGGGTAGCTGTGCACGGACTCGTCCATGGGGGCTGGGTTTAGACACACCCGCAAACCAGCCCCGTGCGCCTGTCGGATCAGCCCCGAGGTACCGTTGATCTCGTTTTGCAGGAGCAGCACATCGCCTGGATCGCAGGCGGCCAACGCAACGGACCTGTGGGCCGCGGAAATCCTCTGGTTCGCCCCCCCAAAGAGGACGATGCTGTTCTGCCCACTCTCTTCCACCTGGATGATCGCGTGCCCTCCTGGCCCGTCATCGACGCGGACGAGGTCCACATTCACGCCATCCTCGGCCAACCGGCCACGCAGCCACTCGCTCTCCGGCCCCACCATGCCCGCGTGCCATACCTCGGCCCCGGCTCTGGCCAGAGCCACCGATTGGTTGGCGCCCTTGCCACCGGGGAACCGGGTGTAGGAGTCACTCCCCAACGTCTCCCCTGGACGCACAATGTGGGCGACCGCGTACACGTGATCCACGTTCAGCGAGCCGAAATTCAGTACCTTCATCCGTCCACCTCCGCACTCGCTCTCAAGGGGGAGCCAGCGACGCCGCCAAGCGACGCCGCTGGCGAGTGTCCGGGACTAGTACCGGTAGTGTTCCGGCTTGTAGGGGCCTTCCACCGGCAGCCCAAGGTAGTCGGCCTGCTCCTGCGACAGCGTGGTCAGCTTGGCACCGAGCTTGGCCAAGTGGAGCCGGGCGACTTCCTCGTCCAGCTCCTTGCCCAGGCGGTACAGCCCCACTCCCCGATCGGGATTGACGGCGATGTCGATCTGGGCGAGCGTCTGGTTGGTGAAGCTGTTCGACATCACGAAGCTCGGGTGCCCGGTGGCGCACCCCAGGTTGACCAGGCGCCCCTCGGCCAGGACGTAGATGCAGTGGCCATCCTCGAAGGTGAAGCGATGGACCGGGCACTCGCTGCCCTTGATCTCTTCCTTGACGATACCGGGCCACTGCTCGAGCCTGGCCATCTGGATCTCGTTGTCGAAGTGACCGATATTGCAGACAATGGCCTGATCCTTCATCCCGGCCATGTGATCGGCCGTAATGATATCCTTGTTGCCAGTCGTGGTGACGTAGATGTCCGCCACGGGCAAGGCATCCTCGACCGTGCAGACCTTGTAGCCGGCCATGCATGCCTGCAGGGCGCAGATCGGGTCGATCTCGCTGACCAGAATGCGGGCACGTTCGTTGCCCAGCGACTCGGCGGAGCCCTTGCCCACATCGCCATAGCCGCAGACCATCGCGGTCTTGCCGGAGATCAGCACGTCCAAGGCACGCTTGATGCCATCGACCAGTGAATGGCGGCAACCATATACATTGTCGAACTTGCTCTTGGTCACCGAGTCGTTGACGTTGATCGCTTGGAAGAGCAGTTCGCCCCGCTCCTCCATCTGCGCCAAACGGTGGACGCCGGTGGTCGTCTCTTCAGATACCCCGCGCACGGCCGGGGCCACCCGTTGCCAATGGCCAGGATCTTCGGCCTGGACGCGTTTCAGCAACGCGTTGATAACCTGCATCTCGTGCACATCGGTCGGCACGTCGAGAATCGAGGGATCCTTCTCGGCGGCAAGGCCACGATGGACCAACAAGGTGGCGTCGCCGCCATCGTCCACAATCTGGACCGGGCCGGAGCCATCCGGCCAGGTCAACGCCTGGTAGGTACAGTCCCAGTATTCCTCGAGCGTCTCGCCCTTCCAGGCGTACACAGGAGTGCCGCCCGCCGCGATGGCGGCCGCCGCATGGTCCTGGGTCGAGAAGATATTGCAGGAAGCCCAGCGCACATCAGCGCCCAAGGCCACCAGCGTCTCGATCAAGACGGCAGTCTGGATCGTCATGTGCAGACTGCCGGTGATCTTCACGCCAGCCAAGGGCTGAGCGGGGCCATACTTCTCGCGCGTGGCCATCAGGCCCGGCATCTCCTTCTCGGCGATGTCGAGTTCCTTGCGGCCAAAGCCGCTCAATGCCAAGTCGCGGACCCAGTAGGTGTCGGTTTTCTGTATCATTGTGTTCTCGCGTGTGTTGCTGACGCTATGCCGTGATGCCGGCGCGAAGGGCCTGCCAGCGTTCGGGGGGAATCGCCGCCCCCATGATCTGAACCACTTCGTCCGCCACCTGGGCGCCAAACTCGCCGCACTCGGCCAAGGTCTGACCGGTGAACATGCCGTAAAGGAACCCGGTGGCCCAGAGGTCGCCGGCTCCGGTCGTGTCGATCGGGGGAATCACTCGCGGACCAACCTGGGCCAGCTCGTCGCCGCGGCGCATCAACGCACCGCGCTTGCCGAGCTTGACCACGGCCACATCGCACAATTCCGCGAGCCCCGCCAGGGCGGCTTCCTCGTCCTTGTTGCCGGCGAAGGCAGCCGCCTCGTCCTCGTTGGCGAAGACCATGTCCACCCACTCGCCCAAGAGGTCGGGCAAAATGTCCGAGCAAGCACCGACCACCTCGTAGGAAGCCAGGTCCAAGCTCACCGTACACCCTGCCGCCTTGGCAGTCTTCAACAGGTGGAACATCAGGTCTCGGTTGAAGAGCATATACCCCTCAATATGCGCGTGGGCGCAACCGGCGAAATCCGCCACCGAAACCTCGTCGGGAGAGATGGTGGCCGCCGCACCCAGAGAGGTGCGCATGGTCCGTTCGGAGTCGGGGGTAACCAAGCTGATGCACGTACCGGTCGGCACGTCCGGATTTACCTTGAAGGCCACTTCGTCCACACCGGCGGAACGGGCATTGCTGCGGTAGAGCCTGCCGTGTTCATCATCCCCGACCTTGGCCAGCAACCGCCCCCCCAGGCCCAGATGGCCGAGACCAAGGACCGTGTTGGCGGCCGAACCGCCGGGGACCAGGCTGGCGTCTGCGGGCAGACGCCCGAGCAGCGCCGCCATCTCGGGGCCATCCACCAATACCATACCGCCCTTGCCACCGGGAAGCTCAGCCACGAATTCCTCTGGAACCCGGGCCAGCACGTCCAACAACGCAGAGCCAATGCCAATAATGCGCGTCATATTGTCTGTCCTGTCGCTCTAGAGCAGAGCCGCTTTGAGAGCATCTACCTTGTCGGTCTTCTCCCAAGGGAAGATCTCGCGACCGAAGTGCCCGTTGGCAGCGGTCTGCTGGTAGCTCCAGCCGGCAGCGCCAGGCGTCTTCAGGCCGAGCATCTCGATGATGCCTGCCGGGCGCAGGTCGAAAATCTCGTTCTTCTCGAGCACCGCCTGGATTGCCGTCTCGGCGACCGTGGCCGTACCGTAGGTATCCACGTTGACGCTCAACGGCAGAGCGATGCCGATCGCGTAGGCCACCTGAATCTCGCACTTGGCCGCCAGGCCAGCCGCAACCACGTTCTTGGCAATGTAGCGGGCCATGTAGGCCGCCGAACGATCCACCTTGCTCGGGTCCTTGCCGGAGAAGGCACCGCCGCCGTGGCTGCCCACGCCACCGTAGGTATCCACGATGATCTTGCGACCAGTCAACCCAGTGTCGCCGTTCGGGCCACCCACCACGAACCGACCGGTGGGATTGCAGTAGTACACCACGTCGTCGTGCAGGAACTTCTCGGGGATGACCTCGCAGACGACCTGCTTGACCAAGGCGCGCAACTGCTCGTCTTCCATCTCCGGCGTGTGCTGGTGGGAAACCACGACGGTCTCAAGGCGCACCGGCATGCCATCCTCGTAGAGGAACGAAACCTGACTCTTGGAGTCCGGACGCAGGAAACCGTAGGCCTCAGGGTCGTTGTGCCGCAGTTCGGCGAGCCGTTCCACAATGCGGTGGGCATACAGAATGGGAGCCGGCATCAGTTCAGGCGTCTCGCTGCTGGCGTAGCCGAACATCATGCCCTGATCGCCCGCGCCCTGTTCGACGAAGGCACCCATGCCCTCGGTGACGCCCTGGGAGATGTCGGGGGACTGCGGATGCAGGGCCACCAGGACCTTGCAGCTGCTGGCGGAGAAGCCGATGTCGTCGGATGTGTAGCCGATCTTCGCCACGGCGGCCCGAGCCACCTCTTCCCAGTTCACCTTGGCCCGGGTGGTGATTTCGCCCGAGAGCACGATGAGGTCGGTAGTGGTCAGCGTCTCGCAGGCCACGCGGCTATCGGGATCCTGAGCTAGGCAGGCGTCCAGAATGGCATCCGAAACCTGGTCGCTGACCTTGTCCGGATGGCCCTCGGAGACGGACTCGGAGGTGAATACGTGCCTGCTGTTGATCTTACTCATAGTCAACCAATTCCCTGTGTATGTGTAGCGGCCGGGAGCAGCGTCTGTCAGATCATTCCCGTGAAAGGCTCAATGTACCGGCGCACCCCCCCCTTATCAAGCACAAACGACGACTCATCCGCCTACCACGACCGGGCTGAAGAGCCGCCGGAAGTTGGCTGCCACGCGCTGCGCCATCGCCGCCAGTGGGGTCTGCCGCGCCTCCGCCAGAACCGCGAGCACCCGAGCGACGTCCGCCGGGGTGGAGGGCGTGCCGCGACAGGGCCAGGGCGGCAGCTCCGGTGTATCGGTTTCCACCAGAATGCGGTCCTCGGGCGCGTACTTCGCGGCCTCCCGCGCACGCCGTGCATTCGGGTAGCTCAGCGGGCCTCCAAAGGACAGCATCAGCCCTCGGTCCAGGACTTCCCGCGCCAGTTCCCGGCTGCCGACGAAGTTGTGACAGACCCCGGAGACCCCCTTGGGAAAACTGTCCACGACGGCAAAGAACTCGGCCCAGGACTTCCGGTTGTGAAACACCGCTGGAAGCCCATGCGCCACCGCGACCGACAGTTGCGCCGCGAACGCCGCCGCCTGGGCCTGCGCCTGCTCTCGCCCATGCTGGAAGTCGAGACCGATCTCGCCCACGGCCCGGACCCGAGGAGCAGCAGCCAGGGCCTGGTGCAGGTGACCAGGCGTCGCCGCTGGAATCCAGCCGCCCAAGAAGAGTGGATGCACGCCAAGAGCCCCCCAGACCCCCGGCTGAGCAGTCAACTGGATCACCCGCCCCCACTGCGCCTGATCAGCCGCCGCCACCAGCACGCCCTGCCCTCCCGCGGCGCGGAAGCGGGCAAGCTCGCGCTCGACCGATGGGAAAACCCGTTCGTCGGCGAGGTGCGCGTGGCAATCATAGAGGTGCGGCGGTTCCAACCAGCCCCCCGAGCGGCATGCCAGTTCCTACTCCATCTCGATGTCGATGTCGATTTCGTCGAGGATGGTCTTCTCGGCCTTGGCGGTCTTCTTCGGCATCTTGTAGGTAGGCAGGTAGCGGTAGTACACCTGCAGGCTGAGCGCACAGAGCGTGGTGTTGTACCATTTGTCGTATTCTGGCTTGTCCCAGCGGCCGGGGGCTTCCCAGTAGCCGGTCGCCTTCCCGTCAGCCGTCTTCTTGCCAACCCTCTGGTTGCTCGCCAGCTGCCGCTTCATCTGCTTGTTCCAGCGGTTCCAGTTGCTCTTGCCAGCGTGGAACATGGCCTGGGTCTCGTAGTACCAGTTGTAGACGGGATTGCTGTGCGCAGAGTACTTGGCTCTCCGATCCCACTTCACCTCGTCGTTTTCCTTGATCCACTTCACCCCGGCCCGCGCCTCCTTGGAATGCCCCTCGCCAATCAACTGAAGACAGAGCGTGCCTGCCCCCTGCATCCCTGCACTGCCCACGCCTGGCGTGCCATAGCCGAACCTGCCATTCTTGAAGTTCACTTCCTGCAGGAAGCTCTGGGCCTTCTTCAAGGCCTTCAGCACGGCCTCGTTCTCGGTGCCAGCCACGAAGCCGGCCTTCAGGGCCTGTACCTGCCAACCCACTACTGAAAGATCCCAACGGGAGCCCTTCGCATAGTGGTAGTCGTAGCCGCCGGCAGGCTGCTGGCCCTGCACCACGCGGGCGAGCCCCTTCTCCATGGGCGGTTTCACATAGGGGAGCTTGGTCACGCCATAGGCTTCGGACAAGGCGTAGGTGACGATCCCATTCACATAGGCCCGGTGGAGGTTCGCTTTCGGGTCACCCCTGTAGGCCGTCACCTTGTCGCTCAGGTACTTGATCGCCTTCTGCACGGTCAGCCCGAACTCCTCCGAGCCAGGCGTTTCGCCATGCGCCAGGAAGGTCAGCAGCCCCAGGCCCGCCATCGTCTCGGGCTGAGTCTTTGACCACGAGCCGTCCGGGTTCTGGGTCATTTTCAGCCAGCGCAGGGCCCGCAGTACGCTCGTCTCGGTCATCCTGTCGCCCCCGTGCTTGCGGCGGGCGTCCGCCCGGCCACTGCCGCTGCGCGAACCAAAGAGCGCCGCCATCTTGAGCGGCGTGCTACTCTCCTTGATGTTCAGCACATCGCTGAAGTCCATCTCGTTCTCTGCGGCGGCGAGCATTTCCTCATTGATGTCATCAGTGGTGACCTCGGCCACCTCGGCAGGGATCTCGGGCTTCTCCACAGTCGGGACCACCTCCTCCACGATCTCCTCGATATCCTCCAGTTCCTCGAACTCCTTCTCGTCCAGCTCCTTCACCTCCAACTCCTCCACGTTCGCCTCAAGCGGCCTTACCTCCTTGACCACCTTGCCGGTGAAGATCATATAGGCCGACACCAAGACAACCACATGGAACAGCGCCGAGATGATCGGGCCGATCAGCGCCTCGATCCGTTGCCGACGGCGGTAGTCCGCCAGGATGGATTCAAGATCCATCACGGCCTCGTCCATCACTGCATCATATTCCTCGCTAACCATACGGGACATGTCTCCGGCTAGTCGTTCAGCGTGGCAATACTGAGCTTGGTCAAGCCCATGGACCGGCAGAGGTCCAGGACATTGACCACCTCATGGTGCAAGGCCTTGGTACTGGTCTGCACGATCACCGTCAGTTCGGGGTCTTCTTTGGCACGCGGGGCCAGAAACTCGCACATGCGCTCGGTCGTCATCCTGAGGCCCCGCAACCGGACTTCGCCCGGCAACACAGTGATCTCGATCGGGCGCTTGGGTTCCTCTTCCTGCTCCTCCGCTGGGGTCGGACTGGGCAGGTTGACCGCCAAGTGCGCCTCGAATATCTCGTCCTTCTGGGTCACGATGAAGTAGATGAGCAACAGGAAAACCACATCGATCATCGACGACATGGGAATCTCGGCCTGCTCCTGAACCCGTCTGCGTTTTCCTTTTGCGGCCATATGCTATTCCCATCCCCGCGTGCGTGAGCTTCGCCAGTCCAGTCCATTCATGCACATCGGCACGAGAACCGCCAGCGTAGTGCAAGGCTTTCTTGGGTTGTCTGGGTTAGAGGATTGTGATGGACAGTTCATGAGTCGGCCAAGCTGGGGAAGCCCTATTGGCCGGGCGCTTTGGCGGCCAGGCGCACCCGGGACAGCCCGGACTTGCCGATCACTTCAGTCGCTCGGTCGATATCTCGGTACACCGTATCACCGTCCGCGCGCAGCACGACGGGGATGGCATCCCCGCTCTTCTGGCGCGCCGCAGTGAGTATATTCTGCAAGGACTTCGGACTCACCGGTTGCAGCGCGATGTTCATGTCCCCCTCTTTGCTGACATTGACCACGATCGTCCGCCTATCCTTCTTCGCCAACGCCGGAACGTGTTTGGCCTGGGCAAGGGTGATGGTCTCGTCCACCACATCCTTCTCCACGGCCGCAGTCACGACGAAGAAGATGATCAGCAGGAACACCACATCGATCAGCGAGGCAATGGGCGTCTCAACGGATTGTTGGGTACGGTGCTTCATAGTGGAGGGCTCCCTGGCTCGGGGAAGGGCCTACATGTCGTCCTCATCCTCGACCTCGGCGTTGCGCAACACCTTGATCAGGTCCAACACGGTGGCCTCACTCTCCAGGATCAGCCGGGTCGCGTAGTTCCGGATCAGCGTGAAGGAGAGCAGCGCAGGCACGGAGATCAGCAGACCAATGCACGTGGTCCAGAGCGCCGTGGAGATATTCTGCGCCAACATCTGCGTCTTGGCCGCGCCCTGCATGCCCGCGCCAAGCGTGCCGAACGCGAAGACCATGCCAACCACCGTACCCATCAGGCCAAGCATCGGAGCGATCTGGCCGCAGAGGTTCAGATAGCTCACCCGTTGCATGAGCTGCTCGCTCTCCATCTCGGCCGCTGAGCCAACCGACTCCTGAATGACCTCGTATCCCTCGGAGATGTTGCCAAAGCCAGCCAGCAGGATACGACTCACCGGGCCGGGATTGGCCTCGCAGGTGTCCAGAGCGGCTTGCAGGTCACCCTCGGAGAGAGCGTCACGCACACCTTCTACCACCTCGCCGGGAAGCAACTTGTCGCGCCGGATCTTGATCAGGCCATCGACGATGAACCACAGGGTGGCGAAGGACGTGGCGGCAATCATCAGCCAAATGCCCAGGTTCACGAAACTGCCGCCGTAAACGATCTGCACGAATGTCGGGGCCGTGCTCGTGGTGCCGTCGGCAGCCGCGTCACCACCTTCCTTGGCGGCCTCCTCGGCAAAAACAGTCGCCTGCACCAAGGCGAAGCTGCTGAAGGCTGCGATCCTGAAATACCCACGTTTGACTGTCTGCATCATAGCTATTCATCCTTGCTGACTCTCAGATTCATCGACGAAGTCCCGAGCGGACTACTCCATGTCGACGAACATGCGCCATTTCGGGTCGCCCATTTTCCGCATCAATGCCACCACCTGCTTCCGAGCTTCGTCCCGGAACGGTGCCACGCCCTTGTCACCACTGTCGAACAACAGGAGCGTCTTGAGGTATTCTAACACCGCTTCTTTGCTTTTCCCCTCCTTGGCCAGGATCTGCCCGCGAGCGTTCAGCGCCATGGCCGCATCGGCCTTGCGTCGGGAACGGACCATGGTATCCAGGTCTGCCCGAACGCTGTCCAGTTTCCCCAGCGCCAGCATGGCCAACACGCGGCCCCGAGCCAGCTCGTCACCGTAGGTGAAGTAGGTTCCTTTGAACACCTTCCCCCTGGCGAAGGCCGCCGCCGCCTTCTCCGGCAGCTTCTTGGCCAGATAGGCCGACCCCTCCAGATAGGCGATCTTGTCCCCCCACCCCAGCACGCCAAACTTCTGGCTGGCCAGCGGAGCGAACTTGATGACACTGTCGTACTCCTTCCTCTCCAAGGCCTTCTCCAGGGCATCGACCTGCCGCGGTTCGGGTACATAGGCCTCCTTGTACCGCCCTGGCTTCAGCGTCATGCTCTGGCCATTGCTGTCCTCGATCTTGATCCCGCCACCGGCGACCGCCTCGATCGACCGGGCGGCCCTTCTCTCGCCGTTGCGGAGAACCACCACAGGCTTCTTGGGAGCAGCGACCGAGGTAATGGCGGCGAGCAGGCCGCAGATCCCGGTGAACAGGTGCTGTCTCTTCATTGCTCGTTCCTTCGTTGCACTAGGGGAAAACCGTCTGCGCCACCGCAGAGCCACATCTACTTGCGGAACTCCGCGGGCGGCAGTTTCTTCAGTCCAGCCAGATACTTGCCCTTGGGGAAACGCTCGCGGTAGCTTCGGACCATGGCATCGCGGTCCCCATTGAGCCCCAACCTCGCATAGGCTCTGGCGGCCGCCACCGTCGCTTTCTCGATCCAGGGAAGATTCTCGGGCACGGCCGGGTCGGCCAGGTCCACGACCTCCCGCAAACGCCTGACGCCTCTGCCCACAAGCTCGGCGTCCTTGGTCCCAGTCCACATCTCGCCGAGCTGATAGTCCGCCCGGTTCTTCAGCACTTGGTCGCGCGAGTTGAAGATGTCGTCCAGGTCCTTCCTCGCTCCGGCCAAGTCAGGCGGCTTCAGTTGCCGCCGGGCTTCGGCGGTCGCGAACTTGATCTCGTAGAAGAATCCCGTCCGCGGGTTCTCCTTCAGGAGGGCGTCCATGTACTTCAGCGCGTCCTTGGGCCGTTTCAGGCCCAGAGCCGCGTTTCCCGCCCGGTAGAGGGAATTCGCCCGGATGACCTGTGCCTGCGCGTAGTCGGCATGGGTCTTGTCCCGGCTACGCGCCACAAGCTCCACGCACGCCTTCAATGCAGGCGCGAACTGACCGGTATCCAGCATGGCTCGCCCGATGTATTGGAGATTCGACAGGCTGACCTTGCCGACATTCCCCAACACGCGGGTGAAGCTGGCCGACGCTTCCTTCTGCTTCCCGGTCTCGAACTGCGAGCGGGCGAGGTTAAAGAGCGCTCCCTGCCCCGCTTCGGACTCCGGGTGCTCCTTGGCCAGCCTCGAGAGGGCCTTCTCAGCCGCCGGGAAATCCCCGAGTTCGAGGAAAACGGTACCCAATTTGGCCAGTACCTGGGAGTGATTCAGCGGGGTTCCGCCCGGCGCATCGCGATAGGCCTCGAAGGCACCAATCGCCTGCCGTTTCCAGCCCTCGAACTGCGTACGCACGGGGACCAGTGCGGCCTCTGCCGTCGCCTGCGAAGCCTTCCCCACAGCCAGCTTCCCCTGATTCTCGGCAATCTGCTCGCGGAGTGTGCTCTGCTCCTCGTCAAGCAGCGCCCCCCGGGCCTCCCGAACCGCTTCGTATGCCTTCGTGGCGGGACCACCGAGGCCGCTCAGCTTCCCCCGGAGCTTCTCCCGTCCGGCCGCAGGTTCGTCCAAGGCCTTGGCTAGTTCACCGGTGAATGCGCGAGCCCTGGCAGTGCCAGCTAGGCGGGCAATCAGCAACGTGTTGGTCAGCGATGCCCTGCGGCCTTCGCGCGCCAGTTGCACAGCCTGCGAACCAGCCCCGACCAGCGCGGAAGCGCGTTCCTTGGCCCTTCTCGCACTCCCTGCAGTCGCCTTCGTCAGTTCCTCCCGGCGCGCGTACCCAGTCTCGAGCTGCTTCTGCACGCCCTTCAGTTCCGCCTCGGCCCGGTCTCGCTCCTTGGCCAGGCGTGCCTTCTCGGCCGTGTTGTTCGTGGCATCCACATCATCGCGAAGCGTCGTCACCCTCCCGTCCAGAGCAGCCTTCCTGACCTCCAGGTCGTCGCTCAGCTTCTTGCTCAATGCGACCAGCTCAGCGGCCTCCTTGGCTCGCTTCTCCTCGGCCTGCCGAGTCTCCTCCCGCAGTATCTTGACGCTGGCCTCCAGGGTCGCGGCAAGGGCGGGCAGGCGCTCGACGGCCTCCCCGGTAGGTTCGGCGAGGCCCCCGGCTTCGGGCAACTGGTCACGAACAGTGGCGATATCGGCCACCAATTGCCCGACCCGTTTGGCCAATGCCCCCTTCGCGGCGTTGATCTCCTCCGCCTCGGTCTTCAGATTGGCCAGCTCGCCCTTCGCATTCTCTCTCGCCTGCTTTTCGGTGATCTCGAGCATCCGCTCGGTGTCGATCTTCAACTGCGCCAGCGCCTTCGCTCGAAGATCGCCTGCCAGCGTGTCCGGGTCCTCGTCCTGCTGCGCCAGCGCCGTCTTCCTGGCCGCTTCGGTAAAATCCAGCTCAAAGGCGGTGTATTGCTTCTTGGCGTTGGCCGCCGCCTCGTCGATGCGAGCGCGCTCCTGCGGCAGCGCTGCCAGCCTCTCGTTGCATTGGGCAATCAGCTTGTCACAAGTCTTGACCTCCTTGTCAGCCGCCTTGGCCCGGTCCTGCAATGCGGACAACTGCGGGCGCAAGGTCTCCGCCGTCTGGTCATAGGCATAGCCCACGTCCATCCGGGCCGCATCCCCCAGGCGTTTGGCAGTCTCGCCCTTGGCATTGAACCCCCGCCCATTGTCGGCGGCCGTCCACCGCACCAGTTCCTGGAACTCGGCCACGGACTCCTCCGCCTGGCCACCAAGCATCATGCACTCGGCCGCCCGGAACTTGGCCTGCAAGCGCTGATCGCCCAGCTTCGGGTTCAACTCGTCGTTATCGGCATATTGCAGGAAGGCCTCGGCTGCCTCCCTGCGCTGCCCGGTCTCGTAGAAGCACCAGCCAAGCTTGTAGAGGGCGCCAGGCGCGTAGCTGCTGGTGCCGTACTCATCGACCACGAACTGGAACTTGGGAATGGCCTTGATCATGGCCTGCCGCGTCCTCGCCTTCCCTTCCTCGCGGGCCTTGGCGTCCTTCTCACCCTTGGCCTGGCGGGCGATGGCGATGGCCTGGGAGTAGCGGAAATCAGCCACTGCGTAGGCCACCATGGGAGCACGGTTGTCCAAGGGAGCAACATCGACGAACCACTCCCAGGCGGTAATCGCACGGGCATCCAGTTCCTGCTTGCGGGCCGGATCCTGCTCAGCCTTGGCCGCCTGCTTGAGCGACGCCCCGAGCTGGAGCACGCAGAGGCCGGTCATCTCGTTGTCGCGCTGTATCTCCACCAGATACGAGGCCAGGGCCTCCGCCTCGAGAAAGCGCCCTTCCTTGCCCATCGCCACCACCAGCGGCGAGACGACAGTGGGGAGCTTCTTGCTCAGCCTGCCTGCCCTGGCAGCTTCCAGATAGATCGGGATCGCTCCCTTGTAGTCTTTCCGCTGGAACAGGGTATGCCCCTTCTCCAGCTTCAATTTCAGAACGGCGCTGCCATCCCCTTCGGCGAGCGTGATCGTCTCGTCAAACAGAGCTTTGGCGTTCTTGCGACATTTCTCGTGCTCGGCCAGGGCCGGGGCCTGGAACCGGCTGTCGCCGAACTCCGTTGCCACCTTCTCGAAACACTGGGCGGCTCCCTTCATCAGCTTCTCGCCCAAGGCGGGCTTCTTCTGGAAGTGCACCGAAAGCGCCTGACCGCGGTACGCCTTGCCTTGGTAGAACAGCGCCCCGGCCAGTAGTTCGCCGCCGCCGCCCTGTGCCTTGGCCATATCCTGCAGCAAAGGGCCAGCAGACTTCAGCAGCGCCTTGGCCTTGATGAAGTTGCGGATCTTGGCCATCTCTGCGGCTTCCTTCTTCTTGTCGGTCAGTTTCGCCTTCACCACCTTGTTCAGCCTGTCGCCGCCCAAGAGCACCTCCGCACGCGCCATCTCGATGTAGGAAAGCGCGCCGACGCCATCGCGAATGAAGACCAGTTGGCCGAAATCCACCAAGGCCTTGTTCACGGCCGCCTGGTCCACCGACTGCCCCTGATCCAGCTTGCGTTCCTCGGCGTCGAGGACGGTGCGCAACTGCAGGAACTTGGTCCCGCGTTCGTCGGCCGCGCCCTTGATCTTCCCCAACAGGCCAACCACGCGCTGCGCCTCCTTCGTGTTCCCAGTCTTCTCCAACACGCCCTTGTAGAGCGATACATGACGACGGAAGCGGGCCACGGCGGCCTTGTCGGTGCCATCCGGCAAGCGCTTCTCAACCACCCCCTTGCGGAAGTAGGTGCTGTAGGCTGCCGCCGCCTCATCGTACTTGCGTACGCGGGCGGACGCCTCCCCCTTCAGCAGCATGGCTTCCGGGTAAAACGGGCTGTTCTTCGGGATCTGCGCGACCACCGCCGCCGCGTCCTTCGACTTGTGGGACGCGTACAGGGTACGGGCCTTGGCCACCAGGATCTGGTCCTTCGCCTGCGGATAGAGCCGCAGCATCTTGTCCACGTGCAGCGTGGAGTAGTCGAACAGCTCCCGCTCGTTCAGCTCGTCCAGCAGCCGAAGATCAATCACGAGTGGCTCCACCGCGGGGGCCACACCAACCACACCAAGGGCGAACCCCAGGAAAACCAGCCGGAAACCAAGCCGGATGAACGGAAGACGGATCATGCCGTTATCCCCTCGCTGCAAACAGAAACACTGCCGCCGACCATGTCGTCAACTCCGGACGACTCCGAGTGAACGCCCACGGTGAGTAAGGTTACAAAGGAAGGGAAAATGGTCGGGGCGAGAGGATTTGAACCTCCGACTTCTGCGTCCCGAACGCAGCGCTCTAACCAGGCTGAGCCACGCCCCGATTCAATGTCTTGCGAACTCCGTATCATGAAGCCTCGCGCAACTGGCGGGGGTGATCCCCGAACAGCGCTCCTACTATACTCCGGACCTTCCCGTGAGCAAGCCGCCTTCGTGCGTGCGTCACGGAAAAAGGCGAGCCCCGCCGGCCTTTGCCGGGCGGGGCCGCCTGTCTGTCGGGCGAAATCAGCCACCAAGCTTGTCGATCAGCTTGATCAGGGGGAGGAAAAGAGCGATCACGATACCACCGACGATCACGGCGAGGACCACGATCATCACCGGCTCAATAAGGCTGGTCAAGGCCTCGACCGCCCGGTCCACTTCCTCTTCGTACACGTCGGCGACGCGGTTCAGCATCTCGGGCAGGGCACCGGTTTCCTCGCCCACCTCAATCATGGAGACGACCATACCGGGGAAGACCCCGGCCGCCTCCAAGGGCTTCGTCATGCCCTCGCCCTCCTTCACCGCGTCGTGCACATCCTGGATCGCTCGCGAGATGATGGCGTTGCCCGCCGTGTCGCGCACGATCTGCAAAGCCTGCAACACCGCCACGCCCGATTGCATGAGCGTGCCCAACGTTCGGCAGAACCGAGCAACAGACGACCGCATCGCCAAGCTGTTGAACGGCGGCACGGTGATCGCCAACCAGTCGAACGCATATGCGCCCGGTCCGGTCGATTTGAGGAATTTCACCACAATGATGAAGCCGACGAGCCCACCGATCATGATAAGGATGTGTTCCTTCATGAACGTACTGATCGTGATCACGATGTTGGTGAGCTGCGGAAGCGGCTCGCCGGGCAGCATCTCATCGAACATCTTGGCGAACTTGGGCACGATGAACACCATCAACGCGGACGTGATGCCACCAGCCACGGTCAGAACGATGACCGGGTAGATCATCGCCGACTTCACTTTGCCCATGATGCGCGCGGCTTTCTCCATGAACTCCGCCAGGCGGTTCAGGACGGTCTCCAGGGCACCGGAGGCCTCACCGGCCCTGACCATGTTCACGTAGAGGTGGTTGAAGGACTTCGGATGCGAGGCCAGGGCCTCCGAGAAGGTGCTGCCGCCTTCTACCGAGTCGGCGACCGACCCCAACACCTTGCGCAAGGGGGGGTTGGTCTTGGCCTGGCGCTCCAGCGTGCGCACGGCGCGGACCAGTGGCAACCCCGCATCCAGGAGCGTGGCCAGCTGGCGCGTCGCGGTGGTGAGATCCTTGCGGCGGATCTTGGGCGAGCCAAGCATGCTGCCGACGCCGGCGGAGCCAGCGGTCGCTTTGCCGCCGGCCTTGCCGGCCTTGGCACCGCTCTTCGCTCCCTTGATGGCGGTGACATTGATCGGGTACAGCCCCTTCTGGCGCAGAAGGTTGCCGGCTTCTTGCTCGGTGTCGGCCTCAATGCGGTCCTTGACCTCTTTGCCGCTCGCGTCCATCGCGGTATACTGGAATCTTGGCATGCTCTGTTTCCTGGTTGCTGCGCTCGGCTTCCCGCGCGAGGTTACTTCTGATCCCGGTCCTGCTTCATCTTCTGAACCATCCCTTCAGCATCCTTGCACTTGGTGATCAGGTCACCGTAGGAGATCTTTCCCTCTTTGTAAAGGCTAAGGAGATGCGAGTCCAGGGTGTTCATGCCCCACTTGGCGCCGGTCTGAATGTCCGAGGTGATCCGGTAGGTCTTGCCGTCGCGAATCAGCGCCTGGATCGAGGCGGTCGAGACCATGATCTCGAAGGCGGCGACACGCCCCGCCTTGTCCGCCCGTTTGAGCAACACCTGGGAGATCACGCAGATCAGTGAAGCCGCCAACTGGGTGCGGACCTGCTCCTGCTGGTCGGTGGGGAAGGCATCGACCACGCGGTCGACGGTTTCGGCGGCACCGGTCGTGTGCAGCGTGCCGAAAACCAAGTGGCCGGTTTCCGCCGCCGTGATGGCCGCGCCAATGGTCTCCAAGTCGCGCATTTCACCAACCAGAATCACATCTGGATCCTGACGCAGCGCGCGGCGCAACGCATCGCTGAAGGAGGGTACATCCACCCCCACCTCGCGCTGGGTGAGCACACTGTGCCGGTGGTTGTGGTAGAACTCGATGGGGTCCTCGATGGTGATGATGTGGTCGGTCTTCTCCTGGTTGATCACATCGATCATCGAGGCCAGGGTAGTGGACTTTCCCGACCCGGTCGGCCCGGTCACGAGAACCAGTCCGCGCGGCCTGAAGAGGATGTCCTTGACGGCGGAGGGCAGCCCAATCTGCTCCAAGGTCAGCAAGTCGTTGGAGATGCTCCGCAACACCACACCAACGTTTCCCTTCTGGCGGAAGGCACTGACCCGGAAGCGGCCCTTGTCGCCAAAGGCGAAGCCGAAGTCCGCGGTACCATCCTCCTGGAGCTTCTGCTGGTTGCCCTCTGAGGTGATGGACTTCATCAGGTACTCGGTATCCTCCGCTGTCAACGGGGGTGTGTCGAGAGGGGTCAACTCGCCATGGATGCGCAGGACGGGAGGCGAACCAACCGGGAGGTGCAGGTCACTGGCACCTTCGTCAAGTACCAACTGCAAGAGATCTGCCATTTCGAGGCGGGCCATTCGCTGGGCTCCTTCTAGTCGATGTGAGAGTCTCGCAGGAGACTTAGTCCATGGTGTACGTGAGGACCTCTTGGGCGGTCGTGATGCCCTGGGTAACCAGCTCGATCCCCGATTGCCGCAGCGTTCTCATGCCTTCCTGCATGGCTTGGTCGCGGATCACCAGGGTGGGTTGGCGATCATTGACGAGCCTCTGGACAGCATGCGAGAGCGGCAGCAGCTCGAAGATGCCAATGCGGCCCTTGTAGCCGGCCTGGTTGCAGATCTGGCAGCCACGGCCATGGGCGAACGGCATGTCGCCCACCTCGTCGCGGGTCAGGTTGATGGCCTCCAGTTCGGCGTCGGTCGGCTCGTAGTCTTCCTTGCAGTTGCTGCAGATCCGGCGGATCAGCCGCTGGGCCAGCACGCCACACACGGTTGAACTGATCAGAAAGGGCTCGACCCCCATGTCGATCAGACGAGTCACGGCACCGGCCGCATCGTTCGTGTGGAGCGTGCTCAGGACCAAGTGGCCAGTCAGGGAGGCCTGGATCGCCATGCTGGCGGTTTCCACGTCGCGGATCTCACCAACCATGATGCGGTCGGGATCCTGGCGGAGGAAGGCGCGCAGGGCGTTGGCAAAGGTCATATTCACGGCCTCGCGGACCTGAACCTGCATGATCCCCTCCATGTCGTACTCCACCGGATCCTCGGCGGTGAGCAACTTCTCGTCGATGGAGTTGATCTCCCTGAGTCCGGAATACAGCGTCGTGGTCTTGCCGCAACCGGTCGGGCCGGTGACCAGGAAAATGCCGTTCGGGCGGTGGATCAACTGGCGCACGTCGTGGACCATCCGCTCGGGCATGCCCAAGCTGTCCAGGTCCAGGTTGACGACCGAACGGTCGAGCACGCGCAACACGACCGACTCGCCGTACTGGGTCGGCAGCGACGAGACGCGCAAGTCAACGGGTTTCTTGTTGATGCGCAGCTCGATACGACCGTCCTGGGGTAGCCTGCGCTCGGCGATATTCAGGCCGCTCATCACCTTGATGCGGCTAATCACCGGCATCGCCAGGCTGGCGGGTGGAGGCGTCATTTCGTAGAGCGCGCCGTCGATGCGGTAGCGGATGCGGAACTCGTCCGCGAACGGCTCGAAGTGAATGTCGCTCGCCTGGTCCTTGATGGCCTGGGAGAGAATGATCTGCACGAACCGAATGATCGGCCGTTGCTGCGCCATCTCGGCAATACTGGCGGTGTCGTCCAGATCCATGGCATCGACGTCCAGACGGGCATCCTCCAGCTCGTTCAGAATGTCGGCCATGTTGCCGCTACCTTCGGGATAGAAGAAATCGAGCGCGTCGTCAATCTCGCTGGGCCGGCCCACAAACATGCGGCACTCCTTGCCGATCACGTAGTGGAGCTCCTCGATCATGCGGTAGTTCATGGGGTCGGCGGCAGCGATCCAGAGCGTATCGAACTCCTCGTGGAAGGGGATGATCCGATAGCCACGAGCGGTGTCCGCCGTGATGCTCTGGATCATCTCCTCTTCGATCTCGCCCTGGCGGATGTCGA
>JABGQJ010000659.1 GCA_018648945.1 Victivallales bacterium | reverse complement strand
GCTGCAGGCGCGGGGCGTGGAGGTGCTCTACTACAGCCAGGCCGTGGACGCCATTGTCGAGGATGGCCGCGTGCGCGGGGCCGTGATCGAGTCCAAGGCGGGTCGCGAAGCGGTTCTTGCCGATGTGGTGATCGACGCCACCGGCGACGGGGACATCGCGGCCCGGGCCGGATGCGAATACGCCTTTGGTTCCCCCCTCGACGGCTTCGTCCAGCCCATGACGTTGATGTTCGAGATCCGCGACATCCACGGGCTCCGCCAGCGGGACAGTCGTGGCCTCTATGACCGGCTGGCCACCGTGCTGGCCGAGCGCGGCTCCGACTTCGAGCTACCCTTTCCCCGCTACGGCGCGGCGCCCTACGTCATCACGTTGCCCTGCGATACGGCCGGGGCCGTGCAGGCCACCCATGTCTACCGCGTGAATCCCCTCGACCCCGCCGAACTCACCGCTGGGACCATGGCCACCCGCGAGCAGGCCCACCAGCTCATGTCCCTGCTCAGGGAACTGCCCGAGTTCGCCGACTCCCGGATCACGAACACGGCACCCAGCCTCGGGTTGCGCGAGAGCCGCCGGGTCACCGGGCTCTACCGGGTGGAGCGGGACGACCTAGCCGAGGGGCGGTGCTTCGCCGACGCGGTGTGCTCGGTGCGTTTCGGCGTGGATATCCATCTTGGTCCCGGCCAGGAAAAGGTCGCGCACGGGACCAAGATGAGGCCCTACGAGATCCCCTATCGCTGTCTCGTCCCCCGCGATGTGCGTGGTCTGCTCCTCGCCGGGCGCTGCATCAGTGGCGACCACTACGCCCATGCCTCGTACCGAGTTACCGGCAGCATGATGGCCACCGGCCAGGCCGCTGGGCTGGCCGCCGCCCGCTGCGCTGTGTGCGGAACCGACCCCGCCGAACTCGATGGGGAGTGGCTGCATGGAGAGCTGGTCGAGCGCGGCTGCCACTTTCTGAACAGGTAGGGCCGCTTGCATTCGGGGAGAGGGACAACCATCTTCCATTCTTTGGTCTCGCGCGCTGTGCGCGAGCGCTGGTCAGTTGAGAGCATGTGCATGCCTACGGGTCGTCGTCAACACAGATTCACCTTGCTGGAGGTCATGGTCGCCGCCACGATTCTGGCGATGTCGGTGACTTTCACGATGGCGATCGTGGGCGGGGCGCGTACCCAGGTGTTGCGGGCGCAGAGACGATGGGGCCGGGCGCATCTGCTGGCACAGGCGGCGGAGTACTACCTGCTGGCAGGACATCGGGGCGGCGAGATGCCGTCGGGGTTGCTGCCGCAGGGGTTTGGCATGTCTTGCGAGCTGGTGGAGGTCACGGACCTGCCAGAGGAAGCGCTGGAGCCTATCAATGGTTGGCGTCTGGGCGAATTCGTGATTCAAGTGACCGATGCGAGTGGCGACTTGATCGGCGAGATGCGAGTGCGGAAACCCGTGCTTGAGGAGGATCTGGAATGATCCGCCGTCGCCGTTTCACCCTACTCGAGCTGATCGTGGCCGTGGCTGTGTTCTCCCTGGTGATGACCGTGCTGTACGGGTTCGGCAGGCAGGTGACGGTGGCGTGGGAGAGAATGCGGCGCGACCAGCGCGCCATGGCCCGGCTGATGAGCTTGGACCGGGCGCTGGACGGGATTCTCACCAATGCGGTGCCCTTCCTCTGGCCCGAACCCGATGCCGATGTGGGGAGCAGCGAGAAGCTGGTATTCGAGGGTCGCGAGGACTCGTTGCTGCTGGCGACCTTGCACCGGGTAAGCACGGAAGGCACGGACGGGGCGATCCGCTTCGTGCGGCTGGCGCTGCGGGACGGGGATTTGGTGGCCGAATACGCGCCCCGCCCGTTCTGGGACTGGAACGAGACCGGGGATGGGGGCGAGACCTCGGTACTGGCCAGAGACGTGAGCAACGTCTCGTTTCTCTATGCGGACT
Organism: Victivallales bacterium; assembly: GCA_018648945.1. Next base: position 2,391 of record JABGQJ010000659.1, on the reverse strand, counting down.
TCCTGCCCGACAGGGATGCGGCGTGGGAAGACCGGCTGGAGTGGTTCTCGGAATGGGATCTTGACGAGGACAAGCCGCGCCAGGAGATCCCGCTGGCGATTATGGTTACCGTGACGTGGCAGAACGGCAATGTGGAGTCATGGCTGCGACGCACGGCAGGACAGGGCTATCGAGAAAGGTTTGGCAAATGGGCACCACGCAAGGAGTAGACCGGCAGCGGGGCATGGCCCTGGTGGCCGTGCTGGGCGTGCTTGCCGTAGCTGGAGTGATGATCGCGCACCTGGCAATGCTGGGGGCGGTGATCCAGCGCGAGTCGGTGGTCGCATCGGAACGCTCCCAGCTGAAATATGTGGCGGAATCGGCGGCGGGGGGTGCCATCTGGTCGTATCTGGTGGATCGTCGCTTGTTCACGAATCGCTCCCTCGGCCAGGTGGACGTCGCTCGCGAGACGAGCGAATTGGAGACCTGGATGCTGGACGGGCGGCGGCACGGTGGCGACGAGGGGACAACCGTGCGGGTGGCCCTGACGGATGCCGCGGCCGGAATCGATCTCTCCGGCAGGGATCCCGGCAGCGACCTGCGCGACCGCCTGGATCCAGACGACGAGGAAGAGAACGAGATCGTGCAGGACTTCCTCGGCGTGGCCGCCGACTATGCCGACGCGAATGACCTGCAGCGCCCAGTCAATGGCAAGGAGCGGGACGACTACGAGAGCGAAGGTTGGGTGAACTTCCCAAGGAACGGGCCGTTGCAGTTCCGCGAGGAAGCATACTGGCTCGCCGGCTGGCGGGAGGCCCTGCATGGCAGAGTCCGGATCATCCCCCCAAGAGGCATCCGCGTGCGGCGGGGGCGGCGGCAGAAGCCCTCGTTCTTCTCCAGTTCACCGACTCTGATCCAGCGCGTTCTCAGGCTCGATGATGGCACCCTCGCAACGGTGCTCAGCGCCCGCCAGGCGTGGCGTCAGGGCCTGACGCCATTGGCCGACAGCCTGGATGCGGATCTCCTGGGGAGGATCTCGGCGAGCTTCACCCTCTCCGAATCCGGGATCGCGACGGTCGAGGCGCTGGCCGAGTCGCACATTGCGGGCATCAGTCGGCGGATTCGCGTAACCCTCAACTGCGACTGGCGCCGTACCGACGCGTTTTCCGACCGCCATCGCAAGGCATTGGCGCTCTGGGAACGGCGGTTCTTCTAGCCAGCAGGAGGCGAGGCATGGCACGTTGGCAGGTTCAGTGGCGGGTTCTGACATTGATGGGTGCGCTGCTGGCGCGGGCGGCAGCAGCGCCAATCGACGATGGCGTGGCCCGTCTGCGGCGGGAGATCGCGACGAGAATGGTGCGCAAAAGCACCGGCATCCTGGTGACGCGTACAGCCCATGGCGACGCCCTGGAGGATACCTCCCTCTACGGCGGGTTCTACCTGGGCGCCCTGTCACTTGCCTGGGGCGAGACGCGCGACCCGGAGACTGCGGCCCTGGCGCGGCGAGTGCTCGCCGGACTGCTGTTGAATGCGTCCATGGGCAAGCCGGGGTTCGTGGCGCGGGGCGTGGCGGAAGATCGCACGATATTCCGGGGCGAGCCATCTGCAGACCAGTACACGGGCTTCCTCTACGGGCTCTGGGAGTTCCAGCGCAGCGGCCTGGCGACGGCGGCAGAGACGCGGCAGATAGCCGAGGTCTGGCAGGCCGTCCTGAAGCGTCTGCAACGGGATGGCTGGCAGATCCTGACCAACGACCGGGCAAAGGTCACTCGCTACGGCAAGCTGGCGGGGATACGACCGACGCGGAGCGAGAGGCTCCTCTCCTTTGTCCTCTCCGGGGCCGTGGTGACCGGCGAGCGCAGCTGGTGGCCCGAGTATGAACGGTTGCGGATCCCCCGCATGAAATCGCTCGGCCCTTGGGAACGGTTCGAGAGCTGGGTGCTGATTCAGACCGCGGCCAGCTTGCGGATGCTCTGCGTGGACGAGGAACGGCCTGCCGTGCTGCGCCCCTACGCCGAAACCAGTCACCAGATCGCCACCAACTGCCTGCCACAGTTGGCTGGCTGGGCTGCGTTCGGCATCGACCAGCGACCGATTTCCGAGGCCTTGCGCGACCGCACCTTCGCTCTGCGGGCGATCCGGATCCCGGCCGAGGCGGTGACCACGATTTTTCTGCTCGGCGACGATGAACAGGCCAAACGCGCCTTGCCGGTGTTGCGCGAGATGCTGGCCCGGATGCCTTTCGAACAGTGCCACGACTCGCGACCATTGGTGGCCCTGGAATGGGCCTACTGGCTCGCGCGGCGACGTGGCTTGCTGCCTGCGAGCGGAGAGCGCTAGCCACGTCCCCAGTCCATGCTCGGAATCGGCCTGGAAGCGCTACGACGGGTCCCCAAGGCGAGGAGCTGGGGA
>JABGQJ010000658.1 GCA_018648945.1 Victivallales bacterium | reverse complement strand
GTTTGGTGGAATTCGTGGCCGCTCTTCCGCCGCGCCTATTCCGCGATGGCGTCGATGAGCTGCCGGATGAGGTCATCGCTGGTCACGCCTTCGGCATCCGCGTGGAAGTTGGTGATCACGCGGTGGCGCAGCACCGGCATGGCCAGGGCGCGCACATCCTCGCAGGCCACATTGTACCGCCCTTGGAGCAGAGCCCGCGCCTTGCCCGCCAGGATCAGTGCCTGGGAGGCGCGGCTGCCTGCCCCCCATTTGACCTTCTCGCGAATGAAGGCCGGCGCAAGTTCGCTCTTTGGCCGGGTGGCACTGGCGAGGCGCACCGCGTAGGAGATCACATTGTCCGAGACCGGCACGGCCCGGACCAGGCTCTGGATCTCCAGAATCTCCTCGGCGCCGAAGGTCTGGTCGAGATCCGGCTCTTCGGGGGCGGTGGTAGCCCGCACCATGCGTTCCTCGTCGGCCGTCTCCAGGTAGTCCATCACTACGTTGATCAGGAAGCGGTCAAGCTGCGCTTCGGGCAGCGGATAGGTGCCCTCCAGCTCGATCGGGTTCTGGGTGGCAAGGACGAAGAAGGGCTCTTCGAGGTCGTAGGTGTGCCCGCCTGCGGTCACATGGCACTCGCCCATCGCCTCGAGTAGCGCGGCCTGGGTCTTGGGAGGGGTCCGGTTGATCTCGTCCGCCAGCACGATGTTGGCGAAGATCGGGCCCTGTGCGAAACGGAAGGAGCGCTTCCCAGTATGGGGATCCTCTTCCATGACCTCCGTGCCGAAGATGTCGGCTGGCATCAGGTCGGGGGTGAACTGGATGCGCTTGAAGGAGAGCGAGAAGATGCGGGCGATGCTCTTGACCAGTAGGGTCTTGCCTAGCCCGGGAACGCCGACCAGCAGGCAGTGACCCTTGGCCAGCAGGGCCACGATGATCTGCTCGATCGCCTCGTCCTGCCCGATGATGACTTTGTGCAGCTCGGCCATCATACGCTGGGATGCTGCCGCAATCCGGGCTACGGCTTCTTCACCAGTGGTCTTGGTCATACTGTGTCTCTCATTGCTTCGTTTCTTCGGGTATGGGCTGCGGTTGTTCCTCGTTGGCGGCGAGCCACAAGCGCAACTCCTTGAGATCCAGATACTCATCCGGTTCCCACCGCCACCACGGAACGGCCTGTTTCCGCCCCAGCATCCGGTCGTAGGCCCGGCGCACCGCCACTGTGTCCCCTCGGTTGCGAAGCATCCTCATCTCCTCCAGCCAGAGCATGCGAAGCTCATGGCCCAATTCGGGAGAATGGCGCCCACCGCGGGCCGCCAACAGAGCGGAAAGGGACATCTGCAGACGGTGGCCGGTAAGATAGCGCGCCAAGTCCTCCCGTCTCAGGGTCTCCGCCAGATTCAGTTGTTCCTGCTCGTCGGGCGCCAGCCGTTCGAGCCGACTCCGGGTCCACCTGCTTTGTCGCGTGGCCAGCGCATGGTCCTTTCGATCGATTTGCACGTCCCTGTCGAGGGCTTTGGTATAGGCTCGGTGCTGGAGGAATGTCACCAGCCCGAACGTCGCCACGACCACCCCGGTGCAGACCAGAGTGATCAGGGCCGCGCTGAGGGAGTGGTGGCGCCGTCGCCAACGGCGGAAGCGCAGCACGGGCCCGGCCCGGAAGGCGCTGGTCGCGCGATGCTCCAAGTAGTTTCGCAGATCCTGGGCCAGCTCATTGGCATCCTGGTAGCGCTGGTCGATGTGCAGGGCCAGGGACTTCTCGCAGATGGCGGCGAGCTCGGCTGGCACGCGGTCCACCTCGTTTTCACGGGCCGCCCTGACCACCGGCAGGGGGGCACCGGAATGGCCGCGCTCGGGCTTCTGCCCAGTGAGCACCTCGTAGAGGATGACTCCCAGCGAGAACACGTCCGCTGCGGGGGAGAGCCATTCGAGTTTGCCCGCAGCCTGTTCGGGAGCCATGAATCCTGGCGTCCCGGTAACCTTGGCTTCTGTCCCCAGTTCCTCCTTCTCTGCCGGCAACTCGGCCCGGCGCTTGGCCGCCCCCCAATCCAGCACCATGACCGCACCGTGGTCGCCGAGCATGATATTGCTCGGCTTCAGGTCGAGATGCAGGATGCCCCGATCATGGGCATAGGCCATCGCGTCGCAGACCTGCAGCATGGCGTTCAGCCAATGCGACACCAGCAGATCCCGGCGAACCGCCCGCCGCCGCCCTCGAGAGAGCTGCTCGCGCAGGGTCGTGCCGCCCAGGACCGGCATGGTGAAGAACTGCCGCCCGCCCGGCTCGCTGCCAAGATCGTGGACCGGGACAATGCCTGGGTGGCCGAGCATGGCCGTGATCCGCACCTCGCGCAGGAACTGCTGTCGTGCCGCTTCGTTGTCCCGGTCGGCACTGAAGACCTTGACCGCCACCTCCCGCTCCAGGACTGTGTCATAGGCCAGCAAGACCCGACTCATGCCCCCCATCCCGATCTCGTTGCGGTGCTCCAGCCTGCCGCCAGTGGCTTCGGATAGGTCGAAGTCCAACTCCTCCGGCGGCCCCCAGAGACCTGGCGCCGCCGGATCGGTCAGCTCCGAATCGGACACAAGCGGCGCGTCGGTGCCGGTGGGATCCGGGCTGACGCTGCTGGAAGTCATACTGGCAACACGCCCCTTCAGTCTCGGTTGCATGGCGGCCGGCGGGTGGGGCGAGGGTGCCCCAGTTCCACCCCTCTATCATACCGAGAGACGCGCCCCAATGCCAGCCCCGGCCCCAGGCTTCATCGTCTGGAAACCAGCCAATACGACACGCCCAGAAGTGTCGCTGCTGCCAGGCCCATGGCCACACCCATTAGGTCGGTTGGCTCAAACACGGGCTGGGAATCGGGGTGCCCAAGCCGCAGAATCCACTGCACTCTCAGCCGGCCAAGCATGACCAGCAGCGCGGCCCCTGCCGCAAAGGCCGTCGCGGGCCGATCCAGGACTTGCCCCGCCAGCACCCCCACCAGACAGGCGAACAGAGTGCTCGCCCCCACAGCTGATGGCAGCCAAGCCGCACCTTCCGCTGCCAAGCCGCAGGCGACGGCTGTGCCCAGGACGATGGCGAGGACTCGCACTGCCAGCTTTGCTGCCAGGACCGCCTCGCCGGAGACCGGCAGGGCGGCGACGAAACGTGCCGTGCCATTGGCCGCGTCGGGGGCGAAGGCCCGCACTCCCAACCCCAGCCCGCAGGCGATGGCAGGCAAGAAAGCAAGCAACCCCGAGCGGTGCCCCCCCCCCGCCGTTGCCAACAGGGCCGAGCAGGCCAGCAAGGCGACGGTCGCCAGCAGAAACAGGCGGTTCTCGCGGCACTCGCGTCTCAGCAAGGCCAGGAAAGGCCCCATGCCGCCCGCATTGGTTTGCTCGCCAGCCATGCTCATGCTCCTCACTCCAGCCCCGGCCCAGACTGCCCGGGGGCCTGGGCCAAAGCCACGAAGATCTCCTCCAAAGTCAGCTCCCGACTACTGATCGAGGCCCCGGGGAAACATCTCTGGAGGCCGGGCTGGGTGTCCTCGCTGTCGTTCTCGACCGTCAGGGTCCATTCATGCGGGGTGACTTGGCGGACACTCAGCCAAGCTGGATCGGCCAGCTCCTTGGGGGCCTCGTCCGCAAAGGTCAGGCGGTATTCGCGGACGCGTTCCTTGAGCGACTCCGCCGTCTCCGCCAGCCGCAGCGTGCCCTCTTCCAGGTAGCCCACGTGATCGGCCACTCGGTCCAGCTCGTCGAGCATGTGGCTGGAGATCAGGATTGTCCGCCCCTCGTCCGCCGCCGCGCCCAGAACCTGTTCGAGGAATTCGCGTCGGACCACCGCGTCCAGCCCACTCGTGGGCTCGTCCAGAATCAGCATCTCCGGCTCGTGGGCCAGGGCCAGGCAGAGCGCCGTCTGCGCCAGCATGCCTCGGGACAGCGCCTTCACCTTCTGCTTCGGGTCCAGCTTGAACCGCGCCAGCAGGTCCGCGCAGAGAACTGCGTTCCAGGTGGGGAAGAAGGCACCGGTGAAGCCGGTTAGCTCGGCGATGCTCATCCAGCGGGGGAAACGGTGCTCGTCCGGCACGAACCCCACCTTGCGGCGGATCTCCACCCCCTGCTTCGCGGGATTCAGCCCCAACACCGTGGCCGTCCCCCCGTCGGTCGCCGCCAACCCCAGCAGTGTCCGGATCAACGTCGTTTTCCCCGCCCCATTGCGTCCGATCAGGGCAAACACACTCCCCTTGGGCACTGCCAAGCTCAGCTCCTGCAAGGCCGCCTTCCGGCCATAGCGCTTCGTCAACCCCGCCGTCTGAATCGCCACCGTCTGCTCACCCATGGTCGTGCCCTTCTGGCTA
>JABGQJ010000657.1 GCA_018648945.1 Victivallales bacterium | reverse complement strand
CATCTGCATCCGCCAGCAACACATCGACGTACCCGTAGCGGTCTCGGAGCGACTCAAAGTGCGACTTCAGCTTCGTCGCCAACGCCGGCGTGGGAGTTGACAGCCACTGGCGAACCGCGTCTTGCAGGAACGAGCTATCCATGCAGGTTCCCGCATCAGCCCGGCGCTCCTCCCGCCATTGCTCAATCTGATCACACTTCATCTGCGCGATCGCCAGCAAATCCCGCTCTGCTTCATGCCGGAGAGACCGTTCCTGCACGCGATAGAACCAGCCACCACCCACTGCCAGAGCGAAGGCCAGAAACACCCCGCTCACAAGTAGCCAGTTCACATGTCGAGCCATAGAGAGCACCCCAAACAGACCGTCCTCCACCGGCGCGTCGCGCCATGGGCCCGCCCCGCAACAAGCGAGAGGGCCGACGTCCGCACGCACGAACGCCTGCGGCCCTAGCCGCAGCCAGAGAAAACCACCTTCGCGGTGGACCGCAATACACTACCGTACCAGCGGCACCCCCGCAACGCCGACACCTTGCTTTGCTTACGCCACTCTTCACGAACCAAAAAAAGCGCGCCGCCCGGAATGCCGGACGGCGCGCTTCAGATCGCTTCGGGAGGACCTACGGCGCGGGATTGCGGTCGTAGTGGGAGTTCTGCACGCCACCCCAGTCCGGTTCCACGTCGTAAGCAGTCATGCTCTCGACATGGCCGTCGTAGAAGGCCGCATTGGCCCGGTCGCTATGGCGCGTGCCCCTCTTGATACGCCCCTGGATTGAGGCCAAACCGCCGCAGCCACAGCCACAACCGCGGTTGGCCTTGGCGCAGGCGTTGTCGTGATCCTGGAACATGAAGGTCCAGGACGGCTTCTTGAATTCGGACCTGCTGTAACCTGAATCCGCCCCGCCGGCCCGGCAGTTCCAGCCGTAGGAGGTGATCCAGCCAGTCCAGTTGTGGGGCGCCGAGTCAGTGGGACACGTGAAGACGTCTTCGGAGTTGATGTACTTGTTGATCAGAGTTCCCCAGGCCACGAAAGCCCCCTGCAGGTTCCGCCGACCGCTGGTCTTGCCATCGTTGTCGTCCATGTACATGATCGCACCCAGACCCAACTGCTTCAGATTGCTCGTGCAGGAGATCGCATGCGCCTTGGCTCGCGCCTGCTGCAAGGCCGGCAGCAGCATGGAGGCCAGGATCGCGATGATCGCGATGACCACCAGGAGCTCGATGAGGGTGAAACTGCGATGGGAGGGATGTTGCATGACTGACTTTCTCCGAGTTAGTGGGTACTATTGGATTCCACACTTGGTTTGCGTCTGACAGTCCGAAACGTTAGCAGATTATTCACACAATGTCAATACGCCACGCCAATTATCTCGCCCTCAGTTCGTCTTCATTCGCGCCACCGCCACGGAATGGCCATAGACTACTCCTGCGCAATCAACAATGTCCCTTCTGCCTGCGCCAAGATCCTACCGTCGGCCCGCACGTACGCCCGGCAACGCACGGCATTGTGCTTCACCCAGAGGACCTCGGCCATGATCACCAGCGGGGCCCGGACAGGCGTGGGTCGGCGGTACCGCACGCTCAGTTTTGCCGTGGCCGCCAGAGGCACGACGGCGCGACTGGCATAGACCATCGCCTCGTCCAGCAAGGTCGCGACAATCCCGCCATGGGCAATGCCATCCGCCCCAGCGAAGCAACCATCCAAGACGGTCTGCGCCCATGCGGTCCGAGCCGCCACATCCACCACGAAGGACAAGTGCAGACCACTCGGGTGGTCGCGATCACAAGCGAAGCACCCGGTCGCCGAAGAGGAACGCGGGATGGAATCCATTGGTTCAGCCACAGTTACGCCTCCGTCTCATGCATGGCCCGCACTCCTTGCCGGACCACCTCGGGATGGCAGTCGGCGACGTTCCGCTTGCGGTGAATATCTTCGGCCAGATCGTGGAGGGCCGTTGTCCCCGAAACCCGATTCTGCAGGTAGAGCCAGTTTTCCCACCACATCCGTGTTGAAGAGCCAGCCATCGTAGACCATGCCTGCCAGATCCCCGCTTGGGCGACGCAGCAGGCACGGCCCATCATTCAGCGCCGACCCTGTGTCTTGCGGCGGCATTCCGTAGTGGACGTGGTCCTGTCGGGAACTATCGGTTGTGATCCAGATGCAGTTCACCGTGAACCCCCATCGTGTGAAAGGAGCGGAGGGCGCCCCAGCAACTCATTCCCCCGCCCTGCCCAGATCCCGCAGTGCCAAGTCGTCCAGCAGGATTGCCCCCCGGTTCTCCACTCCGAAGAGCAGCCGGTAGTCGGTCGCTGCATCGGTCTCGAAACGCATGGTCCGGACGCCGTCCCTGCCGGCATCCTCCCGCCAGAAATCCTTGAGCGCCCGATTCTTGGTCTTGGCACTCCGCACGACCGCATAGAACTGCGCCTTCCCCGGCGCGTCGACGACCCGGTAGCGATAGCTCAGCTCATACTTGCGGTTGGCCTCTACCACCCCATCCACATGCAGGAACTCGTGCCAGCGACCAGCAGCCTTGCTCATGTCGGCCAGGAGCGACCGAGTCCCGGTCAGCGCGCCCTTGGTAACCAGCTGGGCAGCCGCAACCGAAGTCGCCAGCAGCTCCTTCGCCTTCCCAGGCGGCTCGAAGTCGATTCGCACCACGCCGCCCTCCCGGTGCACGGCAAAGGCATTGGGCGACTGGATGGGCCACGTCTGCCTGGGCCACGGATCGCCGGTCCGCTTCAGCCAGCCGTTCAGCTCCAACAGCAGCTCCTGGCAGACCCCGGGGTTCGTTGCGGCAACGTTCGCGAGTTGGTAGGGATCCTCCCGTCGGTCGAAGAGCAACACCTCCACCTTCCCCTGCCGCGAGACCACGAAGGTGTACCGGTCCGTCCGCACCCCACGAATCCCACCATTCGGGTCACGCCGAGCCGCACCGATGTAGAACGAGCTCCCGGGGCGCTCCCCCTGCCCAGTCAGCAGCAGCTCCGCCCGGTTCGTCCCCGCGACCTTCTTCGGAACCCGTTCCCGCATGCCCAGCAGGCCCAACAGCGTCGGAAACATGTCCGGCACATTGAAATGCAGGGCATCCTGCCTCGGCTTCAGTCGTCCGGGTAGGCGCATGATGAGCGGAATGCGGAGCGATTCATCCAGGAAGGAGCCCTTGCCCATCCGCCCGTGACTGCCCATCATCTCGCCATGGTCGGAGGTGAAGACCACCAGCGTGTTCTCCACCTGGCCAGTCTCTGCCAACACCTTGAGCAGGCGACCGAAGTTCTCGTCCACCCCCTCCACCGCTGCGAAGTAGTCTCTCGCCGCGCCCTGGGCACGCGCCGCTCCCTTGCCTGCGGGCACATTCTTCCGAACCAGGAGATCTGTGGGTGTCTTCCCGGCGTAGTGCTGCCGGTAGCCCTCGGGAACCTGCCGATACGGGGGATGCGGCGGATTGTAGGAGATGAACAGCGCGAAGGGCGCCTCCCGCTTCTGCCGGATGAATTCCACCGCCACGTCCGTCTCGTGCTTCACCGACCACTCCTTCACTTCGGTCGGCTTCTCGCGCGGGGCGTTGCCCTGCCAATAGTGGGGGCTCAGATGGCGGTCGCAGCAGCCGTAGGAGTGCCAAAAGGCGAACCCGTGGCGACGCGGCCCCGGTGGCGTGTAGGCATCCCACACGCGACCGTCGCGCCGCTTGCCCTCGCCATGTCTGGCGTCTTCGGGCGCGGGAGCGTCGAGGTGGTACTTGCCGATGTAGCCGCACTGGTACCCCGCCGCCGCCAACACGTCCGGCAGGCAGGTCTCCTCGGGATTCAGGAAGATGTCCGGCTGGCTGGAGTTGCAGTTGGTGTGGATACCCGTCTGGAACGGCCACCGACCGGTCATCAGCATGCCCCGATAGGGGCTGCAGATAGGCAGGTTGCTCACCGCGTTCGCGAATACTACCGACTCCTCCGCAAAGCCATCCAGGTGCGGAGTCCGCACCGGATCGGCCCCCATGAAACCCATGGCAAACGCTCGGAACTGGTCCGGGAACACGTACAGCAGATTGGGCCCGTCAACCGCCGGCGCCGCAGCAGCCGCAGGCCGCAGCCCGGCAACTCCGACCAGGACACTGGTACGCACAAAATCGCGGCGAGTCACAGCATGCATGCAATATCTCCAGATGCAAAACCAAACCATACCCCTCCCCGCCCGTCGGCGCGAATGCGGGTGCGGTCGCACCGCAATGGCTCAGGCACGGGTGGAGATCTCTCTCGGCGGGTGAGCGAGGCGCTGGTCTCTACACCTGCCCCGACCGTTGGTCGGCGCGCCAGCGGCGGCGGTCGCGTTGGGGAGCGG
>JABGQJ010000656.1 GCA_018648945.1 Victivallales bacterium | reverse complement strand
CCCGCCTCAACCACAGCGACCCCCGTTTCCGCTACTCCAACCAACGCCTCTTCAACCTGAGCCGCCCCGCGAAATCTCTCCTTCTCCTCGCCCCCCTGGCGAAAGCCGCTGGCGGCTATGCCGGCACGCCCGCCGCCCTCGGCGGCAAGGGCAAGAACCACCCCGCCGTCTTTGCCAACGCCGACGACCCGGACTACCAGGCCCTGCTCGCCGCCATGGTCGCAACCAAGGCCCAGCTCGACCACATCAAACGCTTCGACATGCCCGACTTCCGCCCCAACCAACACTACGTCCGCGAGATGAAGTTCTACGGCGTTCTGCCCAAGGACCTGCCACCGGACGCCCCCATCGACGTCTATGCCACCGATCAAGCCTACTGGCGCTCCCTCTGGTACCGGCCACGGTGAGGCAGAGCGACTTCAGTCTTTCCGCTGTCTTCGCCGGCACGCCTGCGCAATGATGTATCCATAGACGACGCCATTGATCAGCACCACCAGAGTTCCGAGGAAGATCTGCGCGGTGCGGGTCAACCCATCGGGGTAAATGGCCCCAAGCAGGTAACGCTCTACGAAGCCCTGGTTGTATCCTGCCTGCCCGCCCAAGCGCAGGAACCAGTTCTCCAAGGGCGTGAGCGGGCAGTACCAGCCGGAGAACTCGACGAAGCCGCCCCACAGGGCAACCGGGATATGCAGCCACATGACCCACCGGCGCTTGAGTACCAGGAACGCCCCAACAAAGACGAAGACAATGAACAGGAGGTGGAAGAGAAGCACGCAGTTTGCCAAGACGCGGTAGACCATGGTCACTTCTTCTCGGGGATGCTCAATCGCCACAGTTGCACGCGGTCGATGGCGGCGTCCTCGGCCAGGCGGATCTGGATGGCGTGGGTATTGGCAGGCACGGCGATGGGAAGGTGATAGGCGTCGGTCTTGTTCCAGCCAGGCTTCCCGTCCTTGTCCACGAACTGCACGACAATGGACTCGGGGCGGGGGCACTGGCCATCGATCTTGAGCAGAATCCGGGCGGTGCCCTTGCCTACCTCGCGCATAGCGGTGAGCAGGATACTGCCGGAGCCATGGTGATGCTTCTGCAGCCCATCCAACACAACCAGGGACTCGCCATCGGCCTCGGCCTCACGGCGCACGCGCCAGACATGGCCCATGCCGAAGCCGCGCCGTTCGCGGCGGCGCGAGGCACCCACGAGCTTGGCGCTGACGGCTGCCTTGGCAAAGTCCTCGTCGAACATGACCAGGCCTGGACGGGGGCCGGCGAACGTCGTCTCCAGCACCGTGCCTTCGCCGGGGCGCAGCGAGAGACGGATGGTGGCAAGGCGCTCGTTCCCCACTGGGTCGTGCACGAGTTCCGGTTCCCCGCCACGGATCACATCGGTGACTTTGGCGACCGTGGGCAGGAGCATCAGCTCGACTTCCCGTGCCTCTTCCCCTTCGAGGGTATCGTTCACCACCACCACATAGCGCTTGGCGGGCACGCTTGGGTCCCGGAAGGTCCGCACGGCAGCGCCCTTGCCCGAGAAGGCAACGGCCAAGCGAGTTGGCTCCCAGCGGACGACGGTGGGCGCCAGCTGATCCAGTGCCTGGTAGGCCTCGGCCATGGCTAGGGCCTGGGGTGTGGAGCGCCCTCCTGCATACGTCAGGCAGATGGGTTCCCCTGTGTTCACGCGCTCGCGCTGCACCGGCCACTTGCCCTTGTTGCGCGCGATGGCCTGCCGCAACTTCTCCGGCATCTCGCCCTTGTCCGGGCGCCACTCGTCGCCACCGCCGAGCAAGGCGGAGAAAAACACCACGCCCTTGCAGCCTGCCCGGATCGACTCCCAGATCTGCCACCGAGTCTCAGCCACAGTGGACATGCGCCAATGCCAGTAGCTGCCTGGCTCGATGACCACATTGCCCTGGTCGTCGGTCCAGGATGCGCCCCAGACATCGACGAAGGCCTGGGGCATGGACCAAGCAGTCTTGCCTCCTTGCTGGCACATGTCGGCGAGGGCCATGACCGCGCCCCGGTAGGTCTGTTGGCTGCGTCGAGCGGGGTTCGGGATGGCGGGGGAACGGGGACCACCGAAGTGGTAGATATCCGTGCAGATGACGGGGAAGCCGCTGTCGAGGGCAAAGGCCTCGGTGTGGCTGGTCATGGTGACCACGATGGAGGGATGCCTCGGGTCGGCCTCGGCCAAGGCCACCCGGAATGCCTCGACCTGCGCCCGTTCGAGGTTCTTGGGCTCGTCTTTCAGGACATACGCCCCCAGAGCTGGCTTCCCGCCTAGGGCATCCACGGTCTGCTGCACGGCCCGATCCAGTTGCGCCTCACTGCGCAGCCCATGGACATGCAACCCCGTGAGGCGCGTGCCGGGAAGCACGGTCAGCCCGTGCTTGGCCGCCAGATCACAGACGCGGGCCGGTTCCTGAGGACCGTTCACGAACCAGATGAGATTGCAGTGCCACTCGTTGCGAATCCGCCCCATCATGTGGTCGACGAATTCCCACAGTTCCATATCCGCGTGCTTGGCATGGCGGGCGGTCTTTTCCCACGGCCAATAGACCCCGCGCACCAGCTGCGTCTCGATCGCAAACGGGGGCCGGGGCGCAGCGCCAGCCAGACCGGCCAGAAACAGCAGCAGAACACCGAGAGAACGGGCCTGACGGGATGAGAGGACGGACATGGCTTTCTTTCCCCCAGCTGTTGCTCGCGGCAGTCGTACCCCCCGGCAAGTCGCTACAGCTGGCTGCTGCCACGTTCCTTCAGGGCGATGACCGCCTTCTTCACGTCCTGCGCCTGGGCCTTGGGGACAACCAGGACACCGTCTTCGGTGGTTACCACGACGAGATCCCTGCAGCCCACCACAGCCACGGCCATCTGCTTGGCGCCGGGGGCGTTGTAGACGATACAATCCTCGGTGTCCACCAAGATGGGATCCCCCAGGGTCACGTTGCCCCGGGGATCCGAAGGCAGCGTGCGCTCCAATGCGTCCCACGAGCCCACGTCGTCCCACTGGAACCGACCGGGGGCCACATAGACATCCTTGGCGTTCTCCAGCAACGCGAAGTCGATGGAGATATCCGGCAACTCCGCGAACACGGCATCCGCCCGCGCTTGATCATCGGCCCCAAAGGCCGCCATCAGATCCAGCAACGCATCCGCGTAGACCGGATTCGCGTGCTCGAATTCGGCCAGGAACGAGGAGATCCGCCAGAAGAACATGCCGCTGTTCCAGAGGAACCGGCCAGACTCCACATAGCGTTCAGCGTCCTCGGGGGTCGGTTTTTCCCAGAACTGCTCGGCCCGGTAGACGGGCCTGCCAGTCTGGTGCCCCATCACTGGCTCGGCGTTCTCGGGAAGCTCGATGTACCCGTACCCGGTCTCCACACGAGAAGGCTTGATCCCGATGGTGACCAACCCCTCCAGGGCATCCGCCGCCGCCATGGCCGCCTCGACGCGCTTCAGGAACAGCTCGTGGTCGGGGACTTGATGGTCGGCGGTGACCACCGCCATCGTGATGTCTTCGGCGGGGACGTCATACTTGGCCATCAGATAGGCGGCCGCGTAGACCAGGCAGCCTGCGGTGTTCCGCTTGCAGGGCTCCGCAATCACGTTCTCGTCCGGCAGGCCAATCCCCGCCTGGCGAATCGGGGCGACCAGATGCCGCGCCGTGATCACAAAGATCCTCTCCGGGGAAATCAGCCCCGACATGCGCCCCACGGCCTCCTGGAGCAGCGACTGCTCCGGGCTGGTCAGGCGCAGGAGTTGCTTGGGATGATCGTGCCGGGACACCGGCCAAAAACGCTGGCCACTGCCACCAGCCATGATAACCGCAACATGCACGTGGGAACTCCTTCGGGGGGGGCGAGGGAGGGATCCCTCCGCTTGGCTTTCAGCTACGCCCGTCCGCACGGGCACAGCCACCCTGTCGTCATCGCAGAAGGTACCGTGCCCCGCCCCATTCAGCAAGAGGCCGCACGCCTATTCGAGGAAGTTGGCAATCCCGCGCCGCAGTTTCGCCTGCCGCGCCACCGTTCTGTCATGGGGGATTTCCCGGTAGATGTCCGCGATGTCCCCGGCACGGTCCCGGATGCGCGCGCACATCTCCCGGGCCGTCAACTGATCGTCCTGCCGGAGGGCTAGCCGTTCGCACCAGCGCTGGTCGATCCGCAGGTTCCACTCTCGCTTGGCAGGCGGGGCCAGGGGCCTGAACGAGGTGTCGATCCTGTCGTCGCAGAGTCCCTCGACATTGTGGCGGCAGGGCCCGCAGATGTCGTCCGCGCCCAACTCGACTCGGAGTTCCAGATCGCGGTCCGAAATGACTTCCTGCGCGACCCGATG
>JABGQJ010000655.1 GCA_018648945.1 Victivallales bacterium | reverse complement strand
CTGAAGCGGGCCTATGCCAAGCACAGCAATCCCGAGGTGGCGGCACACTACAAGTCCCTCTCGGGGCACGCCCACTGCCCGGTCTGCCATGCGCGGTTCAAGGACCAGTATGGGGTGGAGTATCCCGACATGGCCAAGCCGTGGAGTACCAGCGATCCGGTCTGGGCCAAGCTGCTGGAGTTCCGCTACCAAGAAACGACCGAGTGGATGAGACAGACGGTTCAGGCGGCCAAGAAAGTTGATCCCGACGTGGTCACCGACACCATGATCTGCGTGCTGCCAGTATGCAGCGACGACCGGATCGGGGCCGGTGCGGCCTGGGACATGGTGGGTGCCAAGACCGGCCTGGACTGCCTGCAGACCGATCCCTACATCATTCTCCACAACTACCGGGGCGACTCCACCCACTACTACGCCACCGAGACCGCGATCCACCTCACGGCCGCCAACTGGCCGCGCCGGTCGGGGGTCACGCTGGAGGCAAGTCGGTTGCGGGAGCAGTACCGTCGCATGGACCCGGCCGAGGTCTATGGCACCGCCCTCTCGTGCCTGATGCATGGCTCGCGGGAGTTCTTCTGGTGGCACATGAACCATGTGACCGGGAAGAGCGCATTCGTGGATGCCCCCAAGGCCGAGGCGCGGGTGACCGCCGCCTACGAGGTCATGCGGGAGATGGAGCCCTACGTGCTGGACAGCGCCACCAGCGCGGAGGTGCTCGTGCTCTACTCGCGCCGTTCCGAGGACACCTGGCACTGGCTCGCCAGGGCGAAGGCCAAGATCGCCTCGGAAATCACCCTCGAAGCCCAAGCCGGCGACGACGGCGAGCCGCTGCGCGCCATCAAGACCAACGAGCGACGGGGATTCCTGGCCCACCGAAATGTCCTTTACTGGTTGCTGCGGCGGGGCTACCCCTTCCAGACCACCTTCATCGAACGCCCCGATCCGGCCAAACTGCAGGCTGCGAAGGTCGTGCTCGTGCCTTTCCCCCTGGCCCTGGAGGAAGCGGAAGCGCAACGCATCGCGCAGTTGGCGCGGAACGGCGCCAAGGTCGTGATCATGTCCGAGCTCTCGCCCTTGGATAGCGTTGGGCGGACCCTCCCCAAGCCGCGTTTGGCGGCTCTGTTCGGAGCAGACGCCCCCGACAAGAACACGCCTGGTCCGGTCGTGGCGACCGTGGGTAAGGGGCAGGTCGTCTTCCTGGGCAATGACTTCGCCCGCCGGCTGTTCAACGACTCTGAGCCCCAAAAGGACCGCGCGGCCCGCGTACCCGTGCTCGATTTCAACGGTCCCCGAACGGCAGTTCTCGAACATACCCTCGGGACGAGCCAACGCGTCCTTGCCCGTCAGCCCGACGTGGATGTGGAGGTGACCATGGCCAAGGGGAGCCAAGGCAAGGTGCTGCTCGCCATCAACTGGGACCTGGTGCAAACCGCCACCGTCGCCTTGCAGCCCGCCGCTCTCGGCAATGCCACCCAAGCCCGGGGATTCAGCATCGACGCCAACGCCAAGGTAACTTCCGTCATCTACGCCCTCCCGAGCCTCCAACTGGCCCCCCAGCAAGCCGTGCTCCTGCACCTGCGCTGAGCGGGTGCTGGGGAAGGGAATGGGAGTGGGAGTGGGGCGCTGCCCCAGACCCCGCCGGGGAGACTCGTCTCCCCGAACCCCTCGCGGACAGCTTTGCGGAGCGGACTACCGCTCCGCAAAGCGACTGCCGTTGCTCGCGCACCGATCCGGGACCCCGCGTGAAGTCCGAGCACCATCCTACTGCACAGCACCCTCGCCCCGTCCGGTTCGTCCGATGAGCCGCCCCCATTCTCGCCGCTCTGCGGGATCACTTCTGCATTCTCACTTCTGCATTCTGCATTCCCCTCCCCCCATTCTGCATTTCCCTCCCCCCTACCGGAACAGCTTTGGGTGGTCCACAGACATCTGCTGCACATTCTCGGGGGTGACCAGGAGGTAGCGTTTGGCAAAGGCTGCCGCCAAGTCCTGGGGGGGCTGCCAGTCGTCGGGGATGACGTCCGGGTTCGCGGCGGCGGCCGCGATCACCAACTGGGCCATGATTGCCTTCTTCAGCTTGCTCACATCGCCCACGACCAACGCGACCTTCGCCCCGCTCTTCCAGAACCAGAGAGCCCCGAGCCCCTGCTCCGGCAAGCCCATGCCGCTGACGACCAGGTCCACCTTGCCCTGGTACTTGGTGGTCTGCTCGTTGACGAGCGCGCCGGTGAACCAGGCATCGCCCTTCGCGTCTTTGGGTGGAGCAAGGGTCACCGTATCGACGATGGTCGCGTCCTTGCCCAACGTTACCCGCAGCCCGACGGCCAGCGCTTCGGCAGGACCACCCTTGGGCGTAGGGGGCATGAGTAGGAGAATGCGTGCCTTGGGCATGGTCTGGCCGATGTGCAGGCCCAGCTTCATGCCACGAATCCGCGCATAGTTCACATCGTGCTTGTTGACCACCGCGCCCTTCTGCCGGGCCTTGGCGATCAGGGCCTTGACATCGGGGGGAATGCCGACCTGTCCTTGCACATGGCCATCGGCGTAGAGGACGTTGATCCGGTTGTTGGGGAGCAGGCCTGGCTTGGTGCAGGCGATGGGCGTCCGGGACGGATTCTTGATGCCAGCCGTCGCGAGCCCCGCCCCGAAGTAGAGATAGTCGCACTGCCCGCCCCGTAGCTGGGCGGCACTTGCGGCGACTGTGGTACCCGATCCGGGGATGATGAAAACCTGGTAGCTCCCAACATATGGGAATACGGCGCCAAGATCAGCGGGGAACCGCTGCTTGTTGTCGTCCGCGAACATCATCATCCCTAGCCCAATCTGCTTCAGGTTGCTCATGTCACTGGTCGCTCGGGCCTGGCCACGCGCGCCACTCACCCTCATCCCGAAGATCGGGGCCATGCCCACGAGCGGCCCCGTCAGCGTCTTGCCGACCATCGCCTCGGCCAGGCCGAAGGTGGCGGTGTTCATCGCCAGTGCCCCGTCTGTCGTGCGCACGGAGACGGCGTAGGACATCTGACCCTTGAGCTGGCCGACAGCCGTCATCAGGAGTGACCCCATGCCGGCCATTCGCATGCCGCCCTGCTGCTCCTGCCCCGCCATGACTTGCTTGATGGCCACTGCGAACTCGTTGCCCAAGCGCTCGTTGAGGAAACTGAAGCCCATCCCCTCCTGCGGCAGCTTGCGGGCCACGCGCTTGAACTCCGCTGTCTCGGTCAAGCCACCTTTCCCTTCGCTCAGCGCCTTGAGGATCCGGTCGTTCGAGGTGAATGCCAGGTACTTACCGAACCGTGCGATCGTCAATGGGCCCTGACCGGGAACTGGCAGTCGCCCCTGATTGACCAGAGCCTTGACCTCGCCCGCGTCCTGCCGCTTCATCGGCGCCTGTCCCTTCAGGAAGATCGCTTCCAGGGCGTCAAAGATCGTGTCGTCCTTCACCTCCACCAGGATGGCGAGGGAAGCGCGGCCGACCAGATCCATCATGATGGCTTCCGGGCCACCTGCCGCCTCGGCGGCCCCCTCTGGCTTCGGAGTTAGGGTCAACACGATTCCCGCCCCTTCGCCGAGCGAACCGAACCACTTGTTGAGGTCAACCCCCTCTCTGAGTGCGTCCTCGAACAGCTCCTTCTGGATTTCGCGTCGCGCCTGCTCGTTCTGAAGGGAGCCGATCGTGTCCCTAACCCATTTCCAGGCGAGATCACCCCGCAGGGGAATGCGGGTGGCCAATACGGTATCGGCAGGCAGGGCCTTGAGCAGGGGCAAAGGCGTGTTCTTCTGCATGAACACATCCCACAGCAGCCCCTTGCCCTGTCCCTCGGCATGACCGAGGTAGACGCGATTGTGATGGAGCCCGTCGCCGATGGGGATGGAACTGGCCCCCACCCCGTTCAGCGCCCGCAGCCCGCTGTCCTTGAGGAACGCCTCGATGAAGTGGAAGGCGACCTCGGCCCCCTCCCGGTCGCGCCGTCCGGCAGTCGCCAGGACGAGATTCCGGATGGTCGGCACCAGCGCGTCCAGCGTCGCCCCCCACTGGGCCGCGGTCTGGTACGCGAACGTGTCGCCACCGGGATTGAGATACCCCGTGACCTGCTTGTAGCTGGTCTTCACGGCCGGCTCGAACACCGGCAGCTCCTGCGCGTTGGCGAACATACCGCCCACGATCAGGACGACCACGGCTGCTGAGATGATGCGGTTCATGATCCGTACTCCCTTCTGGTTTGGCGGCGGGGTGGAAAGGCCCGTCTCACTCCTTGTCCTCCGCCATGGCTTCGATGAGCTTCTTCACATTCTCGGGCATCTGCTCGTGACTCTCCACGTGTCCGTCGCCGTAGAG
>JABGQJ010000654.1 GCA_018648945.1 Victivallales bacterium | reverse complement strand
GCCATCGTCACGACGCGGAATGGCCACGCCCCAGGCCTTCTCGGCTTTGGCGATGGAACCATGCGTCTGCGCCACCCAGGCCTGCCACTCGAGATCGTAGGGACGGCGATGCCCCTGCCCGCGCCACATGGGCTCCCAGGCGAGATCGTAGACGAAGATGTCGTCGTTCTCGGCCAGGCGCCCCTTCTGGATCATCTCGCTGACGATGTCCCAGGGAAAATCCATGGGCGTGCCGGGGCGGAGGGAGAGATTGACCTTGAGCTTGTGGTTGCGGCAGCGGACCAGGAGATCGGTCAGATTGCGTGAGGAGAGGGAGCGGTGGTATTGGAAGATGCTGACAGAGTTGAGCCCCATGGCCTCGCAATCGGCCAGATCACGCTCGATGATGTCGGGATCGTAGGAGCCGGGATCGAGCCAGTATTCGAAGTACTCACGGTCCTCGATGCCAATGCCGGAGGAGGGCATGTAGTTAACGCCATGGGCGTACCACTTCTTGCCATTCAGCCAGAGGTCGCCGTCGCGCGTCGTGATGAAGCTGGGGTTGGGGTTGGGGCGCCAGATGTTGACGTCGTGGGCCAGCCGGTCGATGACCTTGCCATCGCGGACGAGCTCTAGTGTCACTCGGTATGGTCCGGTAGCATCGACGGGGATCTGCCAGATGTCATTGCTCTGCACCTCTTCGCCAGCAACTGACTTGAGCACCACGAGAGTGGGAGGAGTGACCATTCTCCCGGCCGGATTGGTAACCTCAACGCGGACCTCGTGGGCTGCCTGGCTCCCCGCAGTGTTCACGATGCGGGCACCAGTTTGCATCCGTTCCCCGCCGAAGCTGGCGTAGTATTCGGCTCCCCCCTCAAAGAGGAACACGCCATCAAGCATGCGAAGAGCCAGGGCGGCGACCCATTCCTGTGCATCCGGGTTGGCAAAGAAGCCTGGATCGGGAATGGGCAGATTGGCGACCGTGCCAAGGTGCTTCTCCTGATTGTGGATCAGCAGCGTGGCGGCGCCGCCGACTACCCGCCCCTCGGCATCCAGCGCGTCGATGATGGGGATGTAGCGGTACTTCCGCTTCTTGTTGAACCCGGTGCCCTGAGGACGGGCGATGGGCGAACGCAGGGACTTGGGCTGGACGGTGAGCGGTGGCATCAAGGTCTGCATGGGGTTCATGCGGGTGCGGGCGAAGTTGGTGACGGGGTAGGTCTTGTAGTGGGGAGACACGGTCTCCAGAATGGGCTCGGCACTGCTGCTCGGCGCGAAGGCGGCAAGGTCCACGTCGGGACCGGGGGTGGCGGTGCCCACGTCATCGATCCACACATCGTGGGGGCCATTGCGAACGTCCTGGGTATGGGTGTGGGCGAAGCCAAAGCTGATCGAGTTAACTTCGCTCAGACGCACCTGGTCGCCGGGGCCGCCGCGGCCCTGGGAGTCGTTGTCCTTCCAGTACTTGAACTGGAAGAGAGGCACGAGGGTGGGCTGGGAGGCCTGCGTCAGGGTGACGGCGGCGATCCAGCGAGAACCGTCCTTCTCGCGCAGTTCAACCGCAATCTGGGTGGTCTTCTCGTCGCCCTTGGCGCGGAAGTAGAAACAGGCGTCGGGGCCTCCCGCCAGCCCGGTGAGATCGCTCTGGAAGGTATCCCAGCCAGTCAGGTTGGCCACCTGGATATGCAGCGCACCATTCTCGACCTTCGCGGTGGAGGGGGGGCTGAGATCGTTGGAGCCCCGGTTCCAGGTCCGGTTCGGGTCCGTGAAGGGGAGGGCGATGGCGGGTTTGAGTTTGGGGACGAGTCGCTCGCGGAAGGCATCGAATTCCAGCCACTCGTCACCCATCTGCCAGAGGGCGCGCGAGAAGGGCAGGGCACCGAGGACGATCAGTCGACCGCCGCTGGCGACATAACGGGGCAGGGCCTGTTTGACTCCCACCGGAACGGCCTGGGGGTTGCAGAGCACAATCATCTGGAAGAGGTCGGTACGCAGAGCGTAGGGATTGCCCAGCCATTTGGCCGGGAGTTCCTGCACGACATAGCCTTTGGCCTGCTGGCGGAGTTTGGCCAGCATTGCCTTGCCCCACGGCGCGTCGTTGCCAAGGAAGACGCCGATCACGCGGGCGCCCTTCGGTTGGTTGGCGAGGAGCCTCTCCGCTGCCTCGCGCCCCGCCGCAAACTGCGCCGCCCGTTGCGGGGAAACCACGCTGATGACCCCGCTGTGGATCAGCCCCGCCAGCGGCTTCTGCCAGTCCTCGCCGATCCAGAGGGTCAGGCGGCATTCGCGGGCCGTGGCAAGGGTGGGGATTGCCCCGTCTATGGCAGTCGTGCCCGTGCCTTTGATCGTCTTGAGCTTGATGACATGGTAGCCCGGTGCCTTGATCTCCAGTCGCAAGGTGGCGGAGACGTTCGGCGGCATCTGGTAGCGGACCTGTATTGGCGTTTTGGTGCCGGCCACCAGATAGTCCGGAGTCGCAGCGAAGGCCACCGAGTAGCCCTCCTTGGCAGAGGCCAGAACAGGCGCGAGCAGGAAAGCGAGAAGGTGCAGATGCCGCATGAATCACTCCAGTCGAGAAGGGAAGAATCCAGCCAGGGAACCGGTGTCCTCGCCGTACGCGAGGACGCGCACAAACGCAGGAACAGACTCTAGCACCGATTCCGTTTCCCGCTCGCGATTGCCCCTCTAGCCCTATTGGGCAGTGCCCCCGTTATCGTTCGTGCAGACTATGCCAAGACAGTGGCCTCCCCCCTGGGCGCGCTGAGCACCAGCTCGGCATGGGACGCGTGTGTGAAGGACAACTAACAGCCATCGTTGGGAACCATGCCCACTTGGTTGCCACGCGTGGCGACCCGCCAAGGGCGGAAGATGCCAAGCTGGTGCTTGGCGCGCCCAGAGGGACACCGGGAATTGGGCGACACGTGGCGACCCGCCACGGGCGGAAAGATGCCAAGCTGGGGCAGTCTGCTCCGGCTATGAGGGAAGGGAGGGGGCCGGAGCAGGGATGCTCCGGCCACAAGGCACCCCCCTTGGCGTTCTTGGCGTCTTGGCGGTTCGTCCTCCGGCGCTAGAACTCCACGCGCCAGGTGGCGGTGCAGTTGATGCCGGGTTCGCTGAGGGCGACGCCGCGACTGGTGGAGAGGTAGTTGGTGTAATCGGCGTTGGCGAGATTCTCGCCGGAGACGACGATCTCGTGGTGGGTGGGGCCGACCGTGAAGCGGTAGCCAAGGCGGGCATTGAGACTGGCCCAGCTGTCGCCGTCGGGGGTGCCCTTCGGGGTGTGTCCCTGATGGGCGGCCCAGTCGAGTTCCAGGGCGGCCCAGAAGCCGAGTTCCTGTTCGTAGCGCACCCCGAGCAGGCCGTTCAGAGGAGGCGTGAAACGCAAGTATTCGTCCCCGGTTTTGTCCCGCCCTTCGACGAAGGCGACGCTACCGTAGACGGTCCAGTCAGGAGCAAAGCGCCACTCGCCATCCAGTTCGACACCGGTGAACTTGGCCTTGGCCACGTTCTGCATCCGTTCGTCCTTGCCGAGGGCCTCGGGCATCGCGGTGATCAGATCATCGACCACGTTCACAAAGACCGAAGCGGATCCCCGCACATTCTCGCCGGTGTAGTGCAGCCCGGCTTCCAGGAAGAGACTCCGCTCGGGGTCTAGCTCCGGGTTGCCGTAGAGCGCACCGCCGCCAGCCAGGGAAATGTACTTGAAGCGGTCGAAGATGTCCGGCGTGCGGTAACTGGAGGCCACCAGCAAGGTCCCGCTCCACTGGGGGCGGAAGGCCCAGGTAAGAC
Source organism: Victivallales bacterium (assembly GCA_018648945.1). The sequence goes on along the minus strand of JABGQJ010000654.1, from coordinate 584 downwards.
CGGCGTGGGCGGTCCAACTGAGGTCATGGAAGGTGGCTTCCTCGGCCAGTTTGGCATTGTCCTCGGTTTCGGCCACGATGCGGTCGATGCGTCCGCCGAGATTCAGGGCCAGGGTCTCGGTCAGCCGCCAGTCGTCCTCCACGAAGAAGCCGCCCGAGTACTGGTTGGAGTCGGCCAACGGGGCGTCTTCCTTCACCTCGACTCCGAAGGGGTTGTAGAACTGCCGGGTGCCGTCGTACTTCCATAGCCACCAGTCGATCCCCCAGACGAGGGTGTGGTTCTCGGACTCCATGGTGTTGCGCCAGTTGACCTGGAAGGTGCGATGGTCGGCGCTGGGGGTGATGGTCATCTTGTTGGGCATGTGGTCGATGCGCACCCGCCGCTCGTTCTTGGTGAAGGAGAGTTGCAGGCGCGATTCGGTCCAGAACTCGGGATCGGGCAGCATGGTGTGGGTCAGGCTGAGCAGCTGGAGTGTGGTGTCGGGGTAGGTGAGGTAGCGGGTGTCGTTGGGCAAGGTGGTCAGGCCCTTGCCCGGGATGCCGATCTCGTGGCCGTCGTAGCGCAGGTACTGGAACTCGGTGGTG
>JABGQJ010000653.1 GCA_018648945.1 Victivallales bacterium | reverse complement strand
GTCTCCCCGGACCCCACAGTGAGTGCGTTGGAGAGCGGAGTGCCGCTCCCCAACGCAACCGCCGCCGCTGGCGCGCCGAGCAACGGTCGGCAACAGGTATGGAGACCAGTGCATCCCTCGACCCGCCGAGAGGGGGACCTCTATCGGTGACTGGGGTGTAGCAATCGACCGGGAGGCTCCCATTGACTGGGTTCCGGACGTATGGTAGCCTGGTGTGGTTCGCCCGAGCTAGGGTCGAGACCTTCACGTGCGCAACTTCATGGATGTCATGCAGGGAAGACCAGAGGCCATGGAAAGCAAACATAGCGCGAGCACCAGACAGGGGCGGGTGACGCCGCACGTCGCCACCCCGCCAGAAGCACTTCATTGGCACGAGGCGCGGGACGAGGATTTCATTGCCAGCCTGCAGAGCCAGGATCCGGGATTGCAGCGCGCTCGGTCCTGCATGGACACCGATCTCCGCGAAGCAAAGAGACTGGTGCTAACCTATTTCCGCACCCGCCAGGGACCGCAATGGCTCTTCGATTTCAGGCAGAGCCAGGGCGAGGCCTTCCCCACCAGGAACTACTTCTGGGGGACCGCGATCCGTCGTGAAGACGCGGCCGAGACTCTTCGCTTTCGCGTGCGCGATCCGAACTGCCGTGCTGGCTGGCACGATCTGGGCCCCGAAGTGGACTGGCGGCGGGGACTTGAGCATCTCTACGGGTCATCTGGTTGGTTGGTCCTGCACTTCTGGTACTGGGGGCTGTTTGCAGCGGCAGGTTACGCGATGACGAGGGATGACTCCTACGCGCGTGTCTTCGAGAAGTTCTGGCGCCGCTGGCAAGAGGATTTCCCCTTCCATCTCGACCCGGACAGAACGAGTTACGGAGGGGCGTTCAGTGCCGACCACTCGGTGATGCGTGTGGGCCGCCGAATCCTCGTGCTTACCGATGTCGTGTATTCCGGACTGCTCTCGGCCCTGGACGACAACGTGGCGTTCGAGATCCTCAAATACGTCTGGTTCGCGAGCGGCCACTATCTGCGCCTGCCCCGCAACCGTACCGGACGCTATGCCTACGGGTCGGGGAACCACAATCTCTTCGACAGCGGCACGACCCCCTACTGCATTGGCATGGCCTGGCCGGAGTTCTCTCACTCCGCCACGCTCGTGGAGTTGTCGCGCCACCTAATCCGGCGCCACGTCCGCTCCTCCATCGACCGCGAGGGGGTCTCTGTGGAACACAGCACGCGCTATGCGTGGTACATCGCGAACATGTATGTGCAGGCGGTCGAGGTCCCTCGACTGAACGGGGACGAGCTGCTTCCACCTGGACAAGAGGCGAAGCTAAGGCGGTTCCTATGGACCTTGGTGGAGTTGTCCGCGCCAGACGGGGCACTCATCCCCATGGGCGACTGCCAGCCGCCGCCGAACAGCCTGCAACTCCATGCCTACCGAGCCCTGTTTGACGACCCGGCAGTCGCGCAGCGCGCCGAGGCAATTGGCGCGGATCTGGGGAACGGCCATACGCCGTGCGCAAAGACCTGTGCCGATGCCCCGCAGGGCATGGTAGGCCGGCCGATGCGGCACTATCGAGAGAGCGGAATGGTCCTGGTGAGGGATGGGGTGACACCGGATTCGTCGCTGCTCTGGATGGTTGCGGACCCGCGCCAGAAGACGGGCCACGGGCACTTGGATTTCACGTCCTTCCAGCTCTGGTGCCGAGGGGTGGCAGTCGTTCTCGACACCGCCGGTTTCGGCTACCGTATCGAGGAGATCATCCCCGAGGAACGGGCCTACTACTACAGTCCCTTTGGCCACAGCCTGTTGACCATCGACGATCTCTGTCCAGAGCCGATGGCACGACTGGGAGATGTGCGGTACTGGTGGGGGAAGTCCGTGGGAGATGCACGGATCGAGGCGGCGGACGCAAAGGGATTGCGGGGCCGCGTGGTGTGTTCCCATCGGAGCTACCCGGGGTTCACGGTCCAGCGAGTGTTCGACTTCGATCTTGAGGAACGACGGGTCGATGTAGAGGATATCGTCCAGGTTTCGGCGGCGGCCGCAGAGACCACACGCACCTACCGGCAGGCCTTTCACTTGGGCTTCGGGCTCACCCCACAGCTTGCGGGGGATCGCGCCACGGTGGTCGCAGGTGATCTGAAGGTGACCTTCTCGTTCAGCGGCTCCGACCCCCTGGCGCTGCTCGACGAGCCGAGTGTTCTCGCGCAGCGGGCGGCGACGGTCTTCCATCAGGGGGAGCCACGCCGCCTGGTCGCCCAATGCCAGAGCACCCAGCGCGAGGTCCGGCTGAGCTGCCGCATCCGCTGGCAGTAGTTGGCAAAAGCTCAGTCCTGCCGCATAGTCTGTGGTCTGCGAACAGAGCCAGCATGGAACCACGGTCGTGATTGAAGTAACCCAGCGAATCCAGATTGATGAAAGAGAACTCCGTTGGGAGTTCACCCGTTCCCCAGGCCCTGGCGGGCAGAATGTCAACCGCCTGGAGACGACCGCGCAGTTGCGTTTCGACGCGGCCAACTCCCCTTCCCTGCCCCATGATGTGCGGCGACGGTTGCTGGCCCTGCGCGACCATCGGATCCTTGAGTCGGGCGAGATCATGATCAGCTCCAGCCGCTACCGCAGCCAGGGACGGAATCGCGAGGACGCCTTGGCGCGGCTGGTCGAGCTGATCCGCAAGGCGGCCGTGCCGCCGAAGCCCCGGCGGCCGACCAAGCCCAGCAGGGGCGCGAAAGAGCGCCGGATCCAGGGCAAGAAACAGCGCAGCAACACCAAGCGCCTGCGCGGTCGTCCAAGCGACGACTAGCCAGGCTAGGAGACTGAGCCATGGCGAGTATCCGATGGTCCCGTGAAGTCCCAGTCCGGTACGAGGCGGATGTGGCCGTGGTCGGCGGTGGCATGGCGGGAGTCTGTGCCGCCTGTGCCGCAGCTCGCGAGGGAGCGTCGGTGATTCTGGTCGAACGCTTCGCAGTAACCGGCGGCAATGCGACGGTCGGCGGGGTGGCGAACTGGAGTGGCGAGACCCAAGGCCAAGGGGCCATCTTCGACGAGATCGTGACCCTGCAAGAGCAGTTCGGAGCGATCGATCCCTACCCCGGGACCTACGAGCACTTCACCCGCATGAACCGGGTGTTCGACCACGAGATCCTGGCCATCATCCTCCAGGAACTGCTCCTGAAGTATGGCGTGAAGCTCCTCCTGCACACCCGCTTTGTGGATGTCTGCGTCGATGCATCCGGACAGCTCACCGAGGCCGTGGTCTGCGGCATGAGCGGCCCCGAAGCCCTCCAGGCACGCGTGTTCGTGGACTGCACGGGCGAGGCCTGCGTGGCCCGCACGGCGGGATTCGCGACGGCCAAGGGCGACGGCAAGACGCGCAATCCGCCAGGCCAATTGCCCCCCTCCATGATGTACTTCCTCCGCGAGCGTCCCGAGCCGGTGCCGCCGCAATTGGTTGAGGGCTGGTTCACGCCAGTCACCTGCGAAGAGGATCTGCCCATGACCAGCGTCTGGCCCGACGGGCCCGGTGGCAAAGCCATCAAGCTCAAGGTCCCCGGCTACGACAGCACGGACACGGAGAGCCTGACAGCCCTGGAGATCCGCGCCCGCCAGCGCATGTTCGAGGTCCTGGACTACTTCCAGCGAGTGCAGAAGAAGCCCTGGCGCCTGGGCCATTGCTCCCCCATCATCGGCTTGCGCGAGGGCGCCCGCATCGCGGGCGATTACATGCTGACCGTGGACGATGTCCGGGCGGGCCGGGAGTTTGACGACGCCGTGGCCCGAGGGGTCTTCTTCCTGGATGGCATGACCCCACGCGACGAGAAGCGGACCTATATCCTGAGCCACGAGGAGCAGGTCGTGCCTCCCTACCAGATCCCGCTCCGCAGCCTCATTGCCCGCGATGGCAAGAACCTGCTGATGGCTGGGCGGTGCTTTTCCGCCGACCAGCACGCGCTATCGTCCGCGCGAGTCATGACCACCTGCGCCATGATGGGCCAAGCGGTTGGGATTCTCGCCAGTCTGGCAGCCAAGACAAACAGTCAACCACGCGATATCGCCCCCGCCGATGTCCGGCGCATCGTCGAAGCCAACGGGGCCAATCTACAGGTCTGACCAACAACCACTCAGTCCGCCTCGGCCCCGATAGCGTCCAGGATCTGGCCGATCACCTGCTGCCGCAGCACTGGTGTCTCGTTCATCAGCTGGTGTTGGCCACCCGTGACCATATGGATATCGGTCTCGGGAAGCAGACGGGCAAGGAGGGGGCGGTTGTGCTTCCAGGAGACGGTCGTGTCATGGTCGCCTTGGAGTACGGTCACCGGGCGACGGCTGGGCACGCGTTCAGCGAGCTGCCGATTCCAGACCCCG
>JABGQJ010000652.1 GCA_018648945.1 Victivallales bacterium | reverse complement strand
CCACTGATTCGTGCCCACGGGGAAGGCGGCGACTGGCTCGTAGGTCTTGATCGCCTTGCCGTCGGCATCATAGGAGCTGATCGCGAAGGCCAGCGGGCGACCGCCCTTGGTCAGATCCTCTGTCTTGACCATGGCCGAGAAGCGGTAGAGCGCATCCGCCCGCACGGGCAGCCGATCCGTGCGGAAACACACGGTCTTGTCCTTCCTCGCGGCTGGCACGTCCAGCAGGATACAGCGATTGCGGGAGCTGAGAAGATACGGCATGGCCGCCGGCGCGAAGGCATCGGCAGAGGGAGCCAGATCGCTGGCAAAAGAAGACCACGGGCCGCGTTCGTAGCGGGTGAGCACGGTGGCGACGGCGGCCAACGGCCCCCGGTACGCGACCTGCCACTTCCGGTTGCCCTCCTCAAAGCTCGGCAGCGCCGTCTGGAGCAGGCCCGGGACCTGATCGACAAAGGCCAGCGTGCCAAAGGCCTCTGGGCTATGGAATCCAGCCCCAGTCGGCGCCCAGCAGGAGTGCTCCTTGTTCGGTGCCCGATGCCGACCGACGTTGAAACGCCACTGGCCACCCACCATGGGAGTTGCCCCCAGCGAGGCGAAGGGGATGGCCACTTCCACGGTCCAGGCCTTGGTGTCGGCATGGGTCGCGACGGTGGCACCGGATTGCCATGCCTTGTCGAAGACCCCGCCCTGGCAACCGGCATCATACAGCGTGCCACGCGGACTCAGCGCGAGATGGAAGTAGCGCTCCGCCGTTGCGACTGGTTGGACAAACAGCTCCACGCAGTCATCCCGGAATACACTGCCATCCGCCTCGGCCACTGCCGATTTCACCTCGTGGGTCCGCTGCAGCATCGGGTCCAGCAACACCTCGCGGCACTCCACGGCAACGTAGAGAGACGTCTCGTCCCAGAGCAACCGGACACTGGTCTGTTCCTCGGGGAAGGCATTGCCACCCAGGTTCACGAAGGGCCCCAGGGCCAGCGCGTTCTGCCACATGGGCTCATCGTGGACTCCATCCAGCTTGGGCTTGTCGGTCGCCTTGCCGACGCACACATAGGGGCGCTCGGCCTCTGCGGGAGCAACCGCCCCCGCAGTCGGGTCGAGCGGTACGACCTCAACCAGAGACACGTCGTCGATCCAGACACTCCCAATGCCCTGGAAGCCCAGATCAATCCGCACGAAGCCAGCGTCTTCCGGGGCCTCGGCCCGAATCGCAAGCCGCGTCCAATCCGTCTCGCCACTGAGCTTGGTATTGAGCGCCTTTCCCGCCTTGACCATCGGTTCGCTGTCCGTGTCGTAGAAACCAAGCATCACTCGATCGAGCACGCCTTCCCCTGGCAGCGTGTGGGTCCGAGCCCAGAACGACAACTCGTAGGTCTTGCCCGCTTCGACCTCGATCAACGCCCCGCCGTGCTTGTTGTCCCACACCCCCACCTTGCCGGTTTCCACGCCCTGAATGCGTAGGGAACGCGTGCCGGTGTGCGCTGCCTGATCGTCCCACGTACCTATGTGCGTACCCGCCCCCTGGCCCTTGCGGGCCCAGTTCCAGAACGCCCAGCCCAGCACGCGACCCGCATCGCCCTCCTCAAAGGACGGATTCGGGGCCAAGTTGGGCTCCACCGACCACAGCAAACCAGTGCTCAGAACGCAGACCATCAACGCCAAACGCAATGCGTGCCGTTTCATTCAATGCCTCTCAGGCTGGGGTGTAAGAACTCCCGGCAAGGTAGACCCCATCCCCCAAACCGCAACGCCCCCGCCGAAAGACGTGGGCCAAGCCGCACTGGCCCCCGTGCGCTCCTGCAGCTGCCTCTCCACGTGTCCATCGTCCATGTCGTCCATGCGCCGCAGGCAAGTCCATGCCGTCCATGGCACCCCCAGACCTGCCCCAGCTCGGCAGCGCCAAACTTGCAGGACGGATGGGCAAGGGATAGGTTCAGAGCAGTGACACGGTCAGGACCGGGACAGAATCGCGGAGGCCGAGAGAGACATGGGACACATACCCAAAGCGTTGCTCCTGCGCGCAGCTCTCGGCTCGTCGGGATCCATGGGGGTCTTGAGCCGCACTGGGATTGACTCGGGAGTTGGGGCAGACGAGGAATCACAGACCGACCCCATGCAAGCGACACCGAGCGGCGCGCTTCTGGAGAAGAAGGAAACCCAACAGGTTAGGATGCAGCCATGACCGGACTATCCAAGAGACTCATTGCCTGTGCTCTTCTCGCCGCCACCGCAAGCATGTGTGGTTGCAGGAAGAAGGAGGTCGGGCCCCATTTTGCAGTCGTCAGGTCCGAAGTGAAGCTCCGCAAGTGTGGAGCCACGACCCACGATCTGCACTACGAGCTCGATGGCCATTTCGAGACGAATGGCCATTGGGTCGAGATGACCAGCTGCGTGGACGGCGAGGTCCAGTGGCAAGGCGCGTCCAAGGGATCGGGCAGTTTCCACAAGGGCAGGGCACTTGAGGGAACGAGGGTGGCGGACGGGGACGTAGACCGGCTCCGGGCAGTGAAGGAGTCGCTTCAGATGGAACCAACGTGGGCGGTTGACTTCTCTAGACAGAGCTCCTTCACATTCCTGGAATACACTGGGGTGGATGGGCGAGAGTACAGCTACGCAGTGCGACTCATCACCGAGGCCGAGAAGGTGAAGCGCACCATGGCGCCCTGAGAGACATTGGCTGCCAAGAGAAACCGTGAGGCCGGCCCTTGCGGCCGCCCATCCCGTTGCCTGACTGGGCGGGTGTGAATGGAACCCTGAGAGGACCCGTGCTGTTCTGCCATCAGGTCGGGCGGGGGCGAGCCCCGCCCCCCTACGGGATCAACCCCCAGCTCAGGGCGTAGTCACCCACACGGGCGAGGTCCAGGCCATCTCGCCATCCTGTTGGACGGTGCGCAGCAGGTACCAGTGTTCGCCGGCGCCGGGCTCGTCGTCGATCCAGTCCACGGCGACATCCCGACCGTCCCCCTCCTGCGTGAATACGACCTCACCATCGCGGATCAACTCTAGCCGGGCCAGGTCACTGACCGCATGGACAGCACCCATGATCCGGGGTCGTGAGACCGGCTCCGCAGCATGCCCCCCCATGGGAATGCCGGAGACGGCGAAGTCCACTAGGATTCGCGGCCCAGTCGTGGCATACGTGCGGTGTTCGCGCAGGGCAACGAGCAACTCCTTGCGGGTCAACTCGGGGATCGCCGCCGCCGTCATGCCGCATTTCCAGCACAACTTGGGAGCAAAAGTGTGGGGCGTCTTGCCCTGGCCGTCGGGGTCCTCTACCGAAAATCCCGGACGGGCCTCGTGGCAGTCGCCGCCACCGGTCACCCCGATGTCCGCGCCCTTGTTCAGGGCTTCGAAGATCAGGTGCTCGTAGTTGCCCCACATGGAGTAGATCTCAAAGAAGCGCTGGACCCGCGCATCGTGATGCCAGAAGAAGTCCTTGCCCACATGGCGCACGTGCGGCCCAGCCACCACGTCGGCCCGATCGACAAAGCGCGGGAACACCTTGTCGAGGCATCGCGTCTCGGGTGCCATGCCCCGGCAGAGCTCCAGCCGGTCACCGTCGGTGTAGAAGTTGCGGTGCCCCTGTTGCCCGGCCCACTCGTAGCCGTTGAGCGTCACAAAACGCCCCGGCTCATCGAAGTGGTTGGCCATGTCCTGCATCCATTCCCACTCGTTGTCGGTGAAGTAGCAGGCATGGTCGGCAGCGGCGGCGAAGTCCATGGCCGCCTCGTCGCGCGCATGCTGGAAGACCTGCTCATACTGGCCACTGCCATCGCTCTGCTCGCTGTGGGCATGAATTTCGCCCCAGTAGATGGGAGGACGCGGGTCGTCTGCCGCGAGGATCTCAAGCGGATTGCTCTCCACCAACACCTCCGCCGTGTCAGAGTTGACCGCCTGAACCCGGTAGACCCCCGGCGTCAACTCAGGCAAGCTCTTGCGGAAGCGATACCAACGGGTGTGGGAACCGGTCGCCACCCCCAGATCCTGCCGACCCTCGGCAGAGCACAGGTACAGGTGCAACGGCGCGGGCAGCGGCCCCGGCGAGGGCGGATTCCGGAAACGGTCGGTAAAGAGACCATGCACCGCCAAGTCCTCGCCCTCACGCACCCGCCCCGGAGCAAAAAGATGCAGTCGCTCGGGAGGACCAGCCTGCACCTCCAGGGCGTGCCCATTCTCCTCCAGCAACGGCGCGAACCGGTGCGTCTCGTCTACCGCTACAGCGACGGCCAGAGGCGGCAGAGGGTCCCACCAGTACCGCCGTTCGGATTGCGCCCAACGGCTCGAGAATAGATAGACAAAGTCCGTGTTGTACCGGAACGTCAGTCGGGCCTGGGGCGGCATCCCATCAGGCAGGGCATAGATCACATCGACCCGTTCGT
>JABGQJ010000651.1 GCA_018648945.1 Victivallales bacterium | reverse complement strand
GTCTCCTCCGCCCGGACGCCCTGTAAAGCCCAATGCCCAGGTGTGGCCCCGACTCTCCGGCGCCGAGTTGCCCTCGTTCTGCTGTTGACGGCTGTGTTTGCCACTGCGCCCGGCCGTGCGGACGGTCTTTTCAAGCTTGAGCGCGGCGAGCGCACGCTTGTCCTCGCTCGCGCCGGGGCGGCTCGCGCCGCGATTGTCGTGCAGCGTGATGCGCCAGCGGCGGTGCGCTTCGGCGCCGAAGAGCTCAAGGAGCATCTTGACCTGATGACCGGTGCGGATTTTCCCATCGTCACGACTCAGCCTAAGGAAGGGGTGGCGATCGTGCTCGGGGACTGTGCTGCCGTACGTGCCGCCGGCATCGACGCACCCCGGATCGCTCGGGACGGGTATGCCATCCGCACCTCGGGCTCTGTGATTGCCATCGCCGGCCGCGACGATGCCACTGCCAAGAGCGAGGCCCTGTTCAAGGTCAAGAGCCCGTTCCCGCGAACCGCAAGCCGCTACGCCATGGAAGCGGCGCTCGGGGCCGCGACGTGGGACTTCGAGCGCGGCACGCTCTACGGGGTGTACCGCTTCCTGGAGGAGCTGGGTGTGCGCTGGTTCCTGCCGGGCACGAAGGGCCGTGTCATCCCGACTCGGTCCGACCTCAGCTTCCGCGAACTTCAACTCCACGAAGAGCCGGCGTTCATCCTGCGCAAGGTGGGGCGCGCCACGTGGCAATGGTACATGATCAGCGCGGCCCGGACCAAGCACATGCTGAATCCGGATGAGTACGAGGATCTGGAGTGGGGCGGCAACATGCTGCGCCTGTGGTTGCTTCGCATGCGCCACTCCTCCGAGTGGTTTGCCTTCAACCACCGGCCGACACGGATGGAATTGGAGGAGCGCTACGGCAAGCAGTTCCCCGAGTACTTTGCGGTCCGCGAAAGCGGCCAACGGGACCTGAAACCGCAGACCGGCCGGACCGGCCACCTGTGCTACACCGAGTCCGGTGTGCTGGCGATCACCAAGCGTGACATCGACGACTACTATGCGGGCAAGACTGGGAAAGAGCTGGGGCTGTCGTCACACCGGCTCGCGCTCAATCCGCTCAATCGCGGCTGGCCTGCCAATGCCATCTACAGCCGGTCGGTATCCCTGCTGCCGCACGATTCATTCCGTGGTTGCTACTGTCCGCGCTGCCTGGCCATTACCCGCCAGGACTTGCCGCGTCCGCACTGGCACAGCGCCCTGGTCTGGCAGTTCGTGACCAAGGTGGCCAAATGGATGGAGACCGCGCACCCGCAGGCGTTCATCCTCTGCCTGGCCTACAGTTCCTACTCCGAACGCCCAGAGGGCATGAGCCAGCTTCCTGCCAATGTGGCTGTGGGCCTGTGCCCGGCACAGTATGCGCGCACCACAAACGACGTGGACGAAGCGGCGTACGCGGACCTGATGCGCATGGTCCGCGAATGGCGCGAGGTCAGCCAGCGTCCCATGCTGATCTGGCTGCACCACCTGTACCGGTACCGGAAAGAACGGCGCCTGGGCATGCCCATGCTTCTCACCAGCCTTTACGAACGCATGTTCCGGGACCTGAGCAAGCATGCGAACATGATGCACATCGAGATGGATCCGGACAGCATCATGCTCGAGCACCTCAACCGGTACGTCATGCTCAAGCTGCTCTACAACCCCACCCTCAGCGCCGAAGCGTTGGTCGACGACTATGCCAAACGCTTCTACGGTCCTGGTGGGGAGCTGATCGGACCGATGCTCAAAGACATGGAGAAGCGTTGCCTCGCAGCCGCCCGAACCCATGCGAACAGCATCGACATGTGGGAGAAGCACTTCGATGTCGATACCATCGCCCGTTATCGGGCGGACACCGACCGGATGCTCGAACGCGTCCGGGGCACGCCGCACGCCGAGGCCGGCCGGCTCTTCTCCACGTGGTTCCTCGGCGCCATGGAGAACGGGCGTGCGCAGTATGTGCACCACGTCAAGAAGGTGGCTGACGGCGAGGGAGCCAAGATCAGCATCCGAGCACTGGTGGGAGAGATCACCATCGACGGCGTGCTGGACGAGGAAGGCTGGGAACGCTCCGCGCGGCTCCGGCGGTTCATCGGCAACACCTCAGGCGAACCGACCCGGCTCAACACCGAGGTGCGCCTGCTGCGCGCCCCTGAACACCTATACTTCGCCTTTGTCTGCCAGGACCCCAACACCCCAAACCTGTCGGAGAAGAAGGGCGATACCGAGACGGTGGAGATTTTCCTCGACCCCGAGCACGACCATGACAGCTTCTACCAGATCCTGGTCGACCTGGGGGGGCGCGTCCAGGACTGGTACTTCGAAGGCGGGGGTGAACCGGCGGACGCAACCTGGGACAGTGGCGCCAAGGTCGCAGTCAAGCGGGGCACGGATTCGTGGGTGATCGAGGTCCAGATCCCGCGCGACCGCATCAAGGGTGGCCTGGAACGGCCGGCCGGTCGGCCATGGGGCGCGAACTTCTGCCGTTCCATGAAGTACCCACCCCGGCCGGAAGACACCTTCAGCGGCTGGAGTCCCCTGCTCCGCGGTCGCTTCGCGCAGCCGGACCTGTTCGGTCACATCTTCTTCGTCAAGTAACGCGCTGCGGGAAAGACGTCTGCCGGACCAGCGCTACGACTCCACCACGACTGTCGTCCCCCCGGCCTGGGCGGAGGGGGGGAGCTGGGGTTTCTTGCCGCTAGCGGTGGTGAGATTCTTGACCGTGATCCTCTCGGTGCGGGCGTAGGGGAAGGGCTTCGGGGTGGTGTCGTTGCCGAGGTCGCTGAAGAAGTGCATGCCGGTGTAGTCTTCAGGGTGGTTGCTGTCATCGACGAAAAGGCCGTCGATGGTGATCTCGCGGGGCATGGAGCAGGGGTAGCCGAAGTCGTGCGTGCCGTCGTTTCCCGCACCGATCATACGTGGCCAGCAGGTGTCGCCGCAGGCCGGAATCCAACGGCTGTTGCGGATGACGAGATCACCCTCCCAGGTGCTGCCATAGTCGCCGCGGAAGCTGACCAAGGCACCACCGTACAGCGTGGAATCCTCGACCGTGAGCAGGCCACGCCCGATGGCATTCAGCCCCATGTGCCCGAGTTCGCAACGGCGAATCGTGTAGGTGCCTGAGACGCCCATATGGGTGTCCATCCGGGACAGCGTGCAGTCTTCGAGCAGGATGTTCTTGCAGAAGTTCGAGCCGATTATGCCCCAGCGCGTCCGGTCGAGGATGTGGTTCATCCGGCAGCCAATCATGTGGAAGTTGACCACGTTGCCCGCGCCGTAGTCGTAGGATCCCATGTTGACCGGCTTGCCCACTGCGCCGATGGTCGAGTAGATTTTGTGCCCGGTGGCGAAGCAGTTGCGGAAGGTGATGTCGGCACATTGGGAAGCGCTGAGAAAGCCGCCGTAGGGGCAGCCCGAAGCGGTTTCCCCGACGACGTAGTGGGTCAACCCATCGACCTCAGTGTTCGACCGGCTGATGGCGATGTTTCTGGAATAGTAGCTGTAGCCCTTCTCTGCTTTCACCTGGTTGGCGAAGGTGGTGAACACGCCACCGCGCAGGATGAGCTTCTTGGCGTCGATGGGACGGGCCTGGATGCGGGTGATGGTGTCATAGTTCCAGTCGATGTCGCCCTCGATGGAACCGTCACGGCGGAGGATGAAGCAGTCGTGCTGGGGCGCGCCTTTGTTCTGGTTGAGGCCGCGCCGGATGTAGAGCCGTTTGCTGTCGTTCTCCACGAGGACGTGACAGTCGTGCTCGGGGCGCGCCTCCACCTGCTTCTGATCCCGCACGAGGCGGTCGATCTGTAGCTCCTCGGGTTCCAGCAGCGAACGCACCTGGAAGAGAGCTGACCGCTGATTCTCGACATGTGTGTCGTCGATGGTGAAACGTGAGGTGTTCCAGTCGGTGTCGGTGGCGATCACGGCGGTCAACGCCTGGCGCCCGAGGTGGTATGTGGCGTCACGCTTCGTCTTGACGGGTAGACCGTGCGCGTTGGCATGCTCGTGGGCGGCGCATATCGCGGGCAGATCATCCGCCACGCCATCGCCAATGGCACCGAATGCCTCGTAGGTGACACTATCGCTCTTGCAGGTCATGTGATTCCTCTTGGTCATCTCGTGGCCGTGGTGGATTCGCAGAAGACGCCCGAACGTACCGCACGCACGCCGAGCTACAAGGGCTGGTGTGCCGGTCTGGTCGGAACGCGGAGCTCAGCGAGAGCCAGCGGCGGCGTGTGGAGAGGCCCTGGAGATGCGGTGGTCCTCCACCGCGTAGGCGCGGCAGCGCCGATCTGTGGAGACGTCGCCAGAGGGTCTGTGCCGGGCCCGGCTTCCCGTCGCCCGTGCCGGGCTCCGCGCTCAGGGACGAGCGCATCT
>JABGQJ010000650.1 GCA_018648945.1 Victivallales bacterium | reverse complement strand
CGCATGCCGACACGTCCCATGCCAAGCTGGTGCTTGGCGTTCCCAGGGGGGGGACACCGGCGGGCGGTGAGGGCATGACCGGGAAGATGGAGGTATCCGAGCCGACAGCCACAGGAGGGAGGAGCATGGGCACAGGGCCGTGACTCTCTCATGGGGTGCTCCGATCACGGCTCTGCCGAGGGGAGATGGGTGATGGGCAAGGCATTGATTGGGCATCGGTTGGATCGGTGCTGGAGATGAAACGGTGCTGAAGCTGGTGGCGGGGTGCTCGACAACTTGCCGCAGACCGGGCATGGTATGCCCGATCCGCTGCCCAGGCATTCCCTTCTGCGGGGAGCGTGGCTGCCCGCACTCAACTAGGAAGACGCAGAACATGGTTTCTCGTATTCATCGTCGTTTGCTGGCTAGCTGCATGTGCCTGGCCTGTGTTCTCCCTTTGTCCGTGATCGGCGGTTGGGCGACCTACCGTGGGAATGGAGCGCGATCCGGCTACACGGCTGAGGCGTTGGCCCAGAATCTGAGCGCGGACTGGGTGTACCGTGCACCCCCACCATGTCCGGCCTGGCCGAGCGTGGATTCCCGGGCGACCTTCGACCGCGCCTACCATGTCGCCGTTGCCGAGGGCGGGGTCTTCTTTGGCTCTTCTGCCACGGGCGTGGCTCTGGCCTTGGATCTGGCCACGGGGCAGGAACGTTGGTCGTTTGTGACCGGCGGGCCCATACGGCTGGCGCCAGCGGTGGCAGATGGCCGAGTCTACGTCGCCAGCGACGACGGGTTCCTCTACTGCCTCTCGGCGGCGGCCCAAGGCAAGGCGGACGGCGCCGGTCGACCCACACTCCACTGGTCTGTGCGCGGTGGCCCCACCGAGAGTCTAGTCCTGGGGAACGACCGGGTGATCTCGCGCTGGCCCCTTCGCGGTGGACCGGTCGTCCACCAGGGCACGGTCTACTTCGGGGCGGGTATCTGGCCGTCGGAGGGGGTCTATGTCCACGCCCTGGATGCGCTCACGGGCAAGCGGCGGTGGCGGAATGGCGAAAGCGGCTCTCTCCGGATGCCCCAGCCGCACCCCGGTGCCTTCGCCGCGAGTGGCGTGTCGGCACGCGGGTACCTGGCGGTGGACGACGAGAGGCTGTTCGTGCCGTCCGGTCGTTCGGTTCCGGCGGCACTTGAGCGGGCGACGGGAAAGCTCCTCTATTTCCACCTCGGAGAAAGGGTGAACGTCAAGACAGGAGGCACTGACATCCTGGTGGGCGCGGAGCACTTCTTGAACGGTGGGGCGGCGTTTGACAGCAAGACGGGGAAGCGGTTGGCCGCCCTCCCCAAGTCGGTTCGCCCTGAGCTCGCGGCACAAACCGCCAGCGAGACCGTGTGGTGGTCGGCGGGACACGTGCGCGTCGGTCGTTGGGGGGTAACGGAAGGCAAGGACCGCAAGGGGGCTCCGATCCAGAAGCGTGGCCTTACCGAAACTGCATCCTTCCCGGTTCCCTACGGGGGGATGGCCCTGATTCGGGCGGCTGGCGAGGTCGTGTCTGCGGGAACTGGCGCTGGCGGGGCGGGGATCGCGGTTCTTGATATTGCCACGGGCAAGGTGCGCTTCTCGGCCCCGATCAAGGGCAACCCGCTGGGCCTTGCGGTGGCAGCAGAACGCCTGCTGGTGAGTACGGATCGTGGCACCATCCACTGCTTCAGCGGGGTGGCAGGGAAAGAGCCCCGAGCGATTGTGGCCACTGCAGAACCGGTGCCCCCGGTGGACCACCAGACGGTCGCTGCCGTCGGGGAGATGTTGCGTGCTGGCGCCCCCAGAAAGGGGTGGGCAGTGGATTTGGGGTGCGGCACCGGAGTGCTGGCCTGTGAATTGGCGCGGCGTACGGAGCTGATGATCTGCGCGGTTGATCCTGATCCAGAGAAGGTCGCGGTCGCTCGCCAACGGCTGCGACAGGCCGGTCTGCTGGGCACGCGTGTGAGTGTGCACCACGCGCCACTGGATGGACGGCAACTGCCGCCCTACTTCGCGGATCTGGTTGTCTCTGGACGCTCCGTGGCGGGCAATGCAGACGCTGTGACCAAGGCGGATGTGGTCCGCCTCCAGCATCCGTTCGTTGGCCGCGCGTGGCTGGGCCGGCCTGGCGCAATGGTGTCCTTGCCGCCGCCTGGCTTGCCTGGCTCGGGGGAATGGACGCATCAGTATGCCGATGCCGGCAACACAAACTGCTCGGCCGACACATTGGTGCATGGCCCGCTGGGCGCACTCTGGTTCAAGGACTTCGGCTTCACCATGCCGAGCCGCCACGGTCGCGGCCCGGCCCCGCTGTTCATGCGGGGACGGCTCATCGTGGAAGGGCGCGATGCCATCCGCTGCATCGATGCCTACAACGGACGCGTTCTGTGGGAATACGCCCTGCCGGGAATTCTCAAGGCCAACGACCAGGACCACATCATGGGGGTTTCCGGTACAGGCAGCAATATCTGTCTGGACCGGACGTCTGTCTACATCCGTCGAGAGCACGACTGTCTCTGCCTGGATCTCGACACCGGGGCATTGCGGCGCACCATTCCCGCTCCCGCGCACAGTCCGGACGGCGAGCCCGGCACGTGGGGGTACCTGGCCTGTGTGGACGGCACACTCTTCGGGACGCTGGCGGACCGCGCGCACCTCGTGGAGTTCCGCTACATACGTGGCGACATGAGCACACAGTTCACCGAGTCGACGGTGCTCTTCGCCATGGATGCGCAGACCGGCGAAGAGAAGTGGCGGTACGTTCCCAAGCACTCGATTCGGCACAATGCGCTCGCGATTGGTGATGGGCGGGTTCATCTCATTGATCGGGCTCAGGCCGCCTTCGACCGGCTTGATCCCGCCTACAAAGGCCGGAGCGGACGGCGCGATGTGAAGCCCTTCCCCCACGGCACCTTGGTGGCCCTCAATGCGAAGACCGGACGCGAACTGTGGCGCAATGCCGAGAGCATCTGGGGAACCACGCTGGCGCTAAGCACTGAGCACAAGGTGCTGGTCATGGCCTACCAGAATGCGTCCTTCCAACTGCGCTCGGAGTTGGGCGGTCGCCTGGCTGCGTTCGGGGCCGCCGACGGCAAGCGGATCTGGGATGTCGAGGCGAGATACAAGTCACGCTTGGCGCTGAGCGGGCGCACGATCTACGCGCAACCCGGAGACTGGGATCTGCTGACCGGCAAGCGGGGCACATTCACCTTCTCCCGGGCCTATGGCTGCGGCACGGTTGCGGCCTCGCGGACGATGCTTCTCTTCCGCTCGGGCACGATCGGCTTCGTGGACCTGACCAGCAACTATGGCACGGAGAACTACGGTGGGGCTCGGCCGGGATGCTGGATCAATGCCATCCCAGCCGGGGGGCTGGCGCTGGTGCCCGATGCCACTGCCCGCTGCACATGCAGCTACCTGCTCAAGTCATCGCTGGCGTTGATCCCCTACGGCGTGCGAGCACCCCGGCTGAACCCGGCCACGGCCGCTGTGGCGAAGCCACTACAGGTCACAATCGCGGCCGAGGCGGACAGTGACGGAATCCACTATACCCTTGATGGCTCAGATCCCACGCAGGAGGATGCGCTGTATACGGGGCCAATCACCGTGAACAGCACGGCCATCCTCAAGAGCCGAGCGTTCCGGAGCGGGATGCCTCCCAGCCCGCTGACAGAGGGCAGATTCATCATTGATCCGACGATGGTCCCAATCAGCGGCGGCGACTGGGCTGTGCACGATGCCCCCGGGAAGCCTGGGGCCAGTCTCTGGAAGGTCGCGAACGGCACGGTCACCGAGACCTCCAACTACTACATCGGCGATGCCAAAGAGAGTGACCCACACGTCGAAAGACCGGGGACGTGCCGTATCTACACCCCAGGTGGCGAATGGGGCGACGGTGAGCTCAACGTTGAGCTCGCCTCCAGCGACAATGATGGACTGGGGGTCGTGCTCCGCTGGCAAGCCCCGGACCGGTACCTGCTCTGGGCCATGGATGCCCAGCGGAACTTCCATGTGCTGGCCTGCAAGAACGGCGACACCTACCAAATCCTGGACGTCGCGAAGGCTGGCTACACGGCCAACGCCTGGTCCCGAGTCAAGGTGGTCCTGGAAGGGGACACGGTCGCGGTGAGCATCAACGGGAAGCCCGACCTGAGCGCCAAAGGCGTGAGCCTGCGCAAGGGCACGTTCGGTCTGTACTCCTGGGGCTCCAGTGGTTCCAAGTTCCGCGGCGCGTCCTGGCGACCGGCTGGCCAGTGAGAGACTAGAGGGACACCCCTTCCCCCTTCCTGAGGCCAGCCTGAGCAATCCGCGCGTTGTCGTGGAATGCAGGCACAAAAAGAATCCGCCGTCAAGATGACGGCGGATTTCAAATTCAGGTGCGCCTCATAGAGA
>JABGQJ010000065.1 GCA_018648945.1 Victivallales bacterium | reverse complement strand
CTCCGGAGGCTCCGGAGCTTCCTTCCCGAGTCCCAGTTCCCCGAGTGCGTCCTTGACCCACCCGGTTCTGTTTCCCCATGCTTCTCGGAGCCCTATGCGGTCCCGGCTTGCTTGAGGATGTAGACGGCGAGGAAGCCGACGCTGGCGACAAGGTCGTCGAGGAGGATCTGCTCTTCGTCGCCGTGGGCGTATTGGAGGAGGCCAGCGCCGCTGGTCACCATGGGCAGGTCGGGGTACTCACCAGCGAAAAGGCGGGCGTCGCAGGAGACGGTCCAGCCCATGATCTCCTGCTCCTCCCGCGTGCCCGCTTCCTTGGCGGCGGCGAGAGCCGCGCGCATGGCGGAAGAGTCGGGATCGCCGTCGAAGGCGGCGTTGTGGAGCTTCTCGTAAGTGACGGTCACGGTCGCGGCATCGGCAGCGCAACCCATCAAGCGCAGGTAGTTCTCGGCACCCCGCTGGGCAGCGTTCGCCACCCGGGACATGACTTCCTCGATGGGATGGGTGGGGACGAATCCCTGGCCACCTTCGAGGACAAGGGAGTCGCTGGCCCGCTCGTCGGCCAAGGCGAGGGACATGGTGTTGCCGAGCAGGGCTTCGATGCGGGAGCGGGAGCGGACCAGGGCGCGGGTGAATGCCGCCATCTTGGTGATGGCCCCATCGTTCTCCAGGATTGAGCCCATGTGACCGGTGGAACCGTGCACGGCACACCGGAAACCGCCATCGGCGGCAGTCAGGTCGTAGTGGTGGTCAACCTTGGGCTTGCCGGTGGTCTGGTCGATGGCCTGGGTCTTGTCGCCATAGACGGCGATGTACTCGGCCAGGGCGGACTCGATACAGTCGGTAATGCAGTCGGTGGTCTTTTGATTGGGAGTATCGCCGAGCTCGATGTCGAAGGCCACCTCGCCGCAGATGCGACTGGGATGCTCGCCGTAGTGTCCCATCATGCCGTGACAGGTCTGCACGGGGCGCTGGGGGAAGAGGGCATGGCGGCTCTCGGCCTTGATGGCGCGGCCTTCCTGCTCGAACTGCTCGATGACGTAGGCGGACAGCTCGAAGAGATTGGCACCGGGACAGGCGAGGTCGGCCTTGTACCAGACGGCTCCGCGATTGGCGGGATGCACGTCGTTGCCGGTGCATTCCAGGACCATGAGGGAGCCGTAGAGCTGGCGCAGTTCACGGTCGAGGGCCAGAGAGAGGGAGCCGTTGCCGCCGGTCTCTTCCTCGATCACGAACATGTTGACCAGATTGCGGACGAGCTGAACATCGGCCTTGTCCACAGCCTTGGCCAGGATGCGCAGGGCGGCGATCATGGCGACGATAGCGCCCTTGTCATCGCAGGTGCCGCGACCGTAGAGGACTTCACCGGCATCGCGTGGGGGAATGAAGGGCTTGACCACATCGATGTGGGCATTCACGCCGACGCCATCGGTGCCTTCGTAGCCGTCCTTCCCGGGTACGAAGAACAGCAGATTGCTGCGCTCTGCGTAGACTTCTTCCGCCGAGAGCCCTTCGGGGCATTCATCGGTCTTGGTGAAGTGAAGCTGGGAGTAGGCGGGGTGGTTGGCGATGGCCGGATTGACCGGGCGGCGTTCCTTGCGGGTGCCGGTGAAGCCGACGGTGTCCAGCTCGCGTTCGAGAATGTCGAACACGGCGGCTTCCGCGTCCCGCATGCGGTTGATGTCCGCATAGGGGGTCGTATCGATCGCGCAGATCTCCAGCAGGAGATTCCGCACGTATTCCTTGGTCTCCGGCGTGGCGACTTGGGCCAGGATATCTTGGATGAGGGCATTCATGGAAGGTCTCTCCTAAAGGGGTAGATCCTGGGAACGCGGGCGTCTCGCCCGCATCCGGCAGCAGGCGGGACGCCTGCGCTACTAGCCGAGGACTTCGTCGCAAGCTTCTTCGAGTACGGCGATACCCTCGCGCAGGGCGGCTTCGGACGTGATCAGCGGCGGCGCGATCTTGATGCAGCCTCCGCCCAGGCCGACGGGCGCGAACATGAGCAAGCCCTTCTGGAAGCACTTCTCATTGATCGCCTGGGCCGCGTCGGCGTCGGGTTCCTTGGTCCCGGGGACGACCATCAACAGGCCACCGACCAGACCACGATGCATGGCAATACCGACGTTGGTGGGGTACTTGGCCTGGATGCGGTCCAGCTCGGCCGCCAGGATCTCGCCCATGGCCGCCGCATGATCCACCAGGTTCTCGCGCTCGAAGATCCGCAGGTTCTCAATGGCAGCAACTACCGGCAAAGGACTGGCGGAGTGGGTGCTGGTCATGGAACCGGGGGGGTACATGTCCATGATGTCGTTGCGCCCGACCACCGCCGAGATGGGCAGGCTGGAAGAGATGCCCTTGCCGCAGCAGATGAGGTCGGGGACCAGGTCGTAGTGCTCCCAGCAGTAGAACTTGCCGGTGCGGCCAAAGCCAGCCTGCACTTCGTCCATGATCAGAACCACGTCGTTCGTCTTGCACCATCTGCCCAGCTCGCGGGCATAGCCGTCGGGTAGGAAGTTGGGGCCAATGCCCTGGTAGGACTCGGTGATGACTCCGGCCACATCTTCGGGCGCGATGCCTTGCTCGGAAAGGGTACTCAGGAAGAGGTCGAAGCTGGTGTCCTCGCAACGGAACCCATCGGGGAAGGGAACGTTGACGAAACCCTTGGGCAACTCGACGACCCATTCCTTCAGGTTTGGCATGCCGCCGATCATCTGGGCGCCTAGAGTGCGGCCATGGAAGGCTCCGGAGAAGGAGACGATGACGTGCTTGCGGTCGCCACCCTTGCTGACCCCATAGGTACGGGCGAGCTTGATGGCGTTCTCGGTGGATTCCGCACCGGTGGAGAGTAGGAAGACCTTGTCCATGCCTGCCGGCGCGGTCTTGGCCAGCATCTCGCAGAGCACGGCCCGGTCTTCATGGGCAAAGACATAGGTGGAGAGCAGGGGCTTGTCGATGGCGTCCCTCAGGGCCTTGCAGATCTCGGGACGGCCATGCCCGGCATTGGCGACCAACACGCAGCTGGACCAGTCCAGCCACATGTTGCCCCAACGGTCGTGGACCTGGATGCCTTCGGCCCGGTCCCAGATCACAGGGGGTTGTCCCTGCATGCTCAGCGGTTCGTAGAGCGCAAGACGCTCGAAAATGGGCAGGGACTCGGGCACCGGAATCTTGGTGACGATCCGACGGTACTCCGTCTCGACAGGGGGAACGGCGACAGGGGTCAGATTGTATTTGTGGCCAGCCATAACCGGATGCTTCTCCGCTTGCAGTCAAAGGTAAGTTCACGATGTCCAGTGACGGCGGCCATTATAGCGTCCAGAGGCGGGCGAGCAACCCCACAAGGCCCAGTCTCTACCGGCGTTTTCTGCGCAGAGGCGGTCTGCGGCGCCCGGGAGGCAGGGGCTTGTCCGCCTTGTCGAGCGGGTCGGCGAGGGCGTCACGCTCGACGTGTTCGAGGTCCAGGTAGTATTTCGAGAGCTTGGTCCCCCGGCCACTCGGGATCTTGAACTCCCGAATCTTGCCGTAGATCACGAGTGGATCGCCCCGTTTGAGCTCCTTCAACAGCTCGGTCAGCTCATCACTCTTCTTTGCCATGACCGCCACGTTCGAAAGCTCCGTCTCGATGCGCACGTGCTTGTCTTGCTTGAAACCGGATCTCTCCACGTGTTTCGGGAAGGTGGTCTGGATCCCGGTGAAGCGCCCGTGGAACACCACGCGCTTGTTCTTGTACTCCGCGACCTCAAGCTGAAGCTCGCGCACCTCGACGCTCTTGTAGCGCTCAGGGTCGAAGCCGGCGCGGGAGAAGGTGACAGTGCCGAGAAGAGACAAGACAAGGAGGGGTACGAAGGACGTCTTCATGCTGGGCCTTCCTTTGGTGTGGCATGTCGTTGGGGACGCGTCTCTGGGCACAAGACGCAATGGGCAGGGGAATATTGTGGGAATGGCGTGGGAACGACTGGCGGTCCGGCGGTTCGCAAGTAGCGTTAGGCCGCACCACATGGACTGCCCAGATGAACACCGCCCAATGCAATCTGTACGAGACCCTTAGTGTCTCCCACCAGGCGAGCTTCGACGAAATGAAGCGCGCCTACTACCGGCGGGCCAAGGAATGCCATCCAGACCGTCACGGCGGCAGCACCGCAAAGGAAGAGGAGTTCAAGAGGCTGGTGGCGGCCTTCGATGTTCTCTCCGACCCCCGGCGACGGCGGGAACACGATGCCCAGTTGGCGGCGGCACAAGCCGGGGCTTCACCGATTTACTTCCCAGACACCGGGCCCTCGATCATGGACTCCCTGGCCGACGATGTTCTGGAGGAGTTGGTCGTCGGCAATGACGTGCCCCGGAACACGACGCTGCAGACCCTGATGGACGACTTGAGGCAGACCCAAGTGTTCGTCATGTTCCGCGAAGCCCGGGATCGGTTCGTGGCTGGGCGTACTGCGGACTGCTATCGGCTGTGCGGCAGGCTAGTCTCCATCGCCCCGCAGAATATCCTGTACCGCTACTACTACGCCGAATGCGCGCGCAAGCTGGGCAAGGTCAACAAGGCACAGCGCCACTTCCGGCGCTGCGTCTTCGAGGGGTTGATGCGGATGCCGCCGCAACGACTGGAGGAGATCCGCCGTCGGTACCATGCCTTGGCGGAGCACCAGGGCCTGGTCGGGAGGTTCTGGGAGTGGCTTCTGCCTGCATCGCCTGCACTCGCCCTGTCGCCAGCCGAGATCATGCGCCAGCAGCTGAACCGCGCGGTGGGGCGCATGGGGAAGGAGCAGGTGGAGAAACAGGCCAGACGGCACCTCGTCATCGGCAAGGCCCGAAACGTCCGTCGCCTGCTTGGCCAGTAACGCGCCCTGTTCAGCGAAGGCTGAGCAACACCTCGAATTCGGCAGCGGAACAGACCTCGCGTTCGAAGCAGTTGCGCACATCGGCCAGGAACCCATGGGCGTCACGCGCGCAGAGGGGTTGGATCTGGTGGGCAAGCAACGCATCGCTGCCACGCAAAATCACCTGCGCAGGATGGACGGCGGCAGAGGACCGCAGCGAACAGATCTCGGCACGCACATCCCGCAGAATCGAGCGTAGCGCCCGTGCGGCCAGTGGCAATGAGGTCAGCAGTTGCATCTCCAGCAGAGGCGGCGGGCCAAGATGCCTGCCAAACTGCTCGATGTCGAACTCGACGCGGGCTCGGGGCAGAGCCGCCGAAACCGGAGGCACGCGCAGGACGCCAGCCCCCATCAGCACCCCCGTCTCCCCATCGAAGCGGGCAGCCCAGTGCTCGTCCGGAAACAGCCGGACAACGACATCCCGGCCGACATCTTCCTTCCCTTCCGCAGCGCCCGCGACGAGATGCAGGGCGACTTCCCGCAGCAATACATCGTTCACTTCGCTGAACCCCAGACGAGTCAACGCTCCCGCGAGTTTCGGCAGTTGGGACTGCACCACAGCTTCGGGCAACTGGAGAACGTCCGCCAACTGATGCCGCAAGCGCTCCTCGCCCCAGGCCCCAGGCAGGCCATCGGGTTTGGGGAGGGCCTCGGTAATCCCGCGGGCCGTTGCATACAGTTCAGCGACATCAGCGAAGCCCACGGCGCGGACGGCCGCAATGACCATCTCATCGATCTCGTGACGGGCGAGAACGCCTGGGGCGTGACGATGCCTCTCCCGCACCCGCTCCTCCACAATGCAGGCCACATGCTCGGCCAGCCACGTCTCGACGACGCCCCGCTCGGCAAAACAACGAGCGAGCTCATCACGCAGCGAATCGAAGTCCAGGGTCTGACTTCGCCCTTCCTCATCCACGACCAATGCATGTCCCGCAAACAGGCGAATCATGGCTCCGGGCTCGCCTCGTCCTCCGGGACATCGGCACGTTCGCTCAGGTTGCGCACCTCGTCGATGAACTCGCCAATCCCCGTAAAACGACGATAGATGGAGGCAAAGCGCACATACGCCACCTCATCCAACTCCTGCAGGGACTCCATCACGAATTCGCCAATGCGCTTGCTCTCGATCTCGCGTTGCTGAAGATTGTTGAGCCGACGGGCGATGTCTGCCACCACCCGGTCAATCTGCTTCTCGCTGACCGTGCGTTTCCAGCAGGCGTGTCGGATGCCGGAGTGAATCTTCTCCGGATCGAACTCCTCCCTGGAGCCATCGCGTTTGACCACGACCACCTCGCCAACACCCAAGGTCTCGCGCGTGGTGAATCGGTTCTGGCAACCCAGGCACTCCCGACGACGACGGATCATGTCGCCTTCGCGAGAGGCACGGGTCTCGATCACCTTGTCGTCAAGGCAACCACACTTGGGACATCGCATATCGGTACTCCTAAGGAGGAGATTTGGCGCGGCAGGCCGAAAGGCACGAGAGACGGGAACCAACAGGTAATCTACTGATCCCCATGCCTGGCGCAACCAGAGGACCCCGGGGACCTCCTGCTGGGTTACTGTAGATGACGAACAAAGGCACGCACAAATTGGCTTTCGGTCGAGGCCTGGGAACAGGGGAACACCGCCTCGCAGTCCACGCACTTGACTTCTCCTGCGCTGTCCGTTAGTTATACCCAGTGATGGCGTCCACGCCTAGTGCGTCCCGGAACCTGCGTGTGGCTGCGGAGACAGGAACAGCTGCTGGTAGAAGAGCCCAATGCCGAACCAACCCACTCCCGTCGATACAAGCGTCGTCGGCCCGGCGAAGACAGGCAAGAAGCCCTATTTCTGGGGCAGGCTGTTCGTCCGCCTGGCGATGGTTCTGGCCATCCTGAGTCTCGTCGCCACGGTAGCCATCTGCGTGCAGCAGTCCATGGCCATGCGGCGTAAACTGGCGAACCATGCGTTCAGACCCACGTCGCCTCTGCTCCCCGCCTTGCAGCAGACGGAGATCGAGTATGAACAGGCGCTCGAGCTGTTCGCGGAGCTCTACCCGTCAGCAATGGATGGCAAAGCCTGGGCTGTGACGTCTCCCCAACGCGTCCGGAAGACAGCGGAGCTCGAGGCCGCAGCGGGCGCGGCGGCCCAGATGCGGGCCAATGTCGATTCCCTCCGCCAACGGGTTCTGACCCAGTTCAACGACCCCGTCCAGGGGCTCATCGACGGCATGGAAAGCAAGGTTGGCAAGGTCCGGGAGGGACTCCAGGACAAGAATCAGGCCAAGGTCTCGGCAGCGCAGGAGAGAATCCGGCAACTGATGAGGAGAATGGACCCCACAGCCTCGTTTTATGGCCCCATGGACATGGGTGAATACCGACGCCGCATGGTGGCTGTGGACAGCTGCCAGGATCTTCTGAGGGCACTCCACACGATGACCAAGTCCAAGAAAGCCCACGGCATGATGGAGAAGGGCAACCTTGCCCTGATCCGCATCCGGGAGGCCTTTCCCGAACCGCTCTCGGAACTCGTCGTCGCCAAGCTGAACGACGAGATTGACAAGGAAAGGGCCAGAATTGCCGACCTCATGGGAGGAGGCGCGAAGCTGAAAGGCGAGGAAATGGCCCATCGGCTGGACCAGCTGATGCTGGCTGTGAACGAGGGGTTCAGTACCGCCTGGAAGATCGACGGCGAACTGGACACGCTCGACGCTGTTCTGAGGGAGAATTCGGACCTTCTGGAAGAGGGTGAACGGGAACGGCAAGACGTCCTTTGGGAGGCGGTCCTGCAGATGGGGTGGTCGGGCCTTGCTGGCGCTTGCTTCGCCTTCTTCCTCTTGGTCAGCGCCGATTTCCTGCAAGCCCACTTCGACACAGCCGAGCACACGCGCCGTCTCGGCGAATCGGGACCGTCCGTCTAGCCCACCACGGCTGGCATCGCGCGCCGCGAGGGAGCGCAGCGGCGGCCAGCCTCGTCATCGTGCATTGCCCATCGGGTTGCGCGGGGGCACGGCGTGGACTACTCTGGGGACAGAGATATGGCAGGCCGTTCTGCGAATGGAACCTGCGCTGGATGACTTGAGTCAAAGCACACAATCCCATTTCCCATCTGATCGAGACCCCCTCATGCCGCTGCTACGCGCCTGCATTCCCCTTGCCCTCCTCCTTCTCGCCGGCTGCTGCGGGGCTCCCAGCCTGGACTTCGTGCTGGAGCCTCGGCAAGTGACGGTCCGCACTGTGCCTGCGGGTGCCGAAGTGGTGCAACTGCAGCCGCTCGAACAGGATGCCGTCGTGCTGGGAACGTCACCCTTGGAGGCCATCACCGTGACCGTGATGGACAAGGTGAGCTTCGACAATCTGGTTTCTCCCAGCATACGCGAACTGACGCGGCATGCGGGAACGGTGGTCGTCCGCATCAGCAAGCCTGGGTACGAGGTCTTCGAGGGAGTGTTGCGGACCGATGCAACCCAGCTGGTCGAACACCGCATCGTGCTCAAGAAAGTGCCATAGCACCACGCCATTCAGGAGCGGAGAAGATGATCCACGTCAAACGACTCGGCGAAGTGGGAATCGTGGTACGGGATCTCCAGGGCAGCTTGGCATGGTACCAGGAGCGCCTGGGCTTCGAGCATCTATTCAACGTAAGCAACGGGGTTGTTATCGGTCGCGGGCACACGCATCTCTGGTTGGCGCAGGCGGCTGATCCCGAGACGGCGCAGCCGGTTGATACGGCGCACGATATCTGTCAACGACTGATGAGTTTCGAAGTCTCGCACGACGAACTGCAACGGGTTCCCGGCGAGTTCCCCGAGGACGACGACATCGTGGCCATCGACCATCCTCGCTACGAAAGCTATGTAGTGGAAGACCCCGATGGCCATACCATCGAGTTCTACGCCGTGAAGGACGTGCCCGGCGAACCGCTGCTCGAGGAACGCATCGTAACTCTCGTTGATGTGGCGGGGTTCGCCCGCTTGGTCCGCGGGCGCAGCGAGGAGGAGGTGTTCCAGATGCTGGATTCCTTCTACCGTGAGGTGGAGGATCTGGCTGGCGCCGCTGGCGGTCGGGCTCTGAAGTACATCGGAGACGGGGTACTCCTCAGCTTCCCCCTGGATCGCGCGGCAGCGGCAGTTGCCTATGTCGAGTCCCTGCCGCAGGAACTGCTCTCGGTGTGGGACGACTACGGCACGACCTGCAAGGTCCATGTGAAAGCAGATGTGCTGTCGCTGGCCTGGGGACACATGGGGCGCATGGGCTCATTTGATGCCATCGGCGATGGTCTAAACCAGCTGTTCATGCACGTGTCAGACGGACGTAGCATCTCGGCGGCCCTCTGGGAGTTGGCCCAGGAACAGGCAGACCACACAGACGGAACTACCTCGGTGTGATCACCCCCGGGATGAAGCAGAGACGACGGAGATAGGCACGGCGTGATTGTTGCATCGGCAACATCCTCAGCGGCATCCTCGGCGGCTTCAAAGCCGCAGATGTGATCGGCAGACTGGTCTCCGGAACAGTCGGTGCAGTCGTCCTGCTGGCACTGGCTGGCATGCGCAGGAAGGACTGGACTCGGCAGAGAGCAGACCCGACCAGCTACCGCATCAGCGAGCTGCCATCCGGGGAGTAGAGGATCAGTTCCCGCAGGTAGGTGGCGCGCTTGTCCTCGGCCACGCATACCTTCTTGGGCGAGCTTAGGCGTTTGCCCGTGTCGGTGGAAGCCGTGACCAGAACTCGGAATCTCCTGGCGGTAACCGCCTTGAAAGTCTGGCGAATCGCGTAGGCATCATCGCCCTCCCCTTGGTACCGGGGATGGTCGGTTACTGGCGTGCCCATGGTCTGCCACTTCCCATCGACAAAGGCCTGGAAGGTGCACCCCTTCACGGCACAGGCGCCGCTGGGATTGCGGTAATACTCCAACTTGCCGTGGCGCAGCTCGACGCCGGCCGCCGCCATGGGGCGGCCAAAGGAGACTTCCACCCAGTGGTCGGGGCCGTGGATGGTCCAGTGGGAGTCCACGTTCCCGTCGAAGACATTGGCCAGCTCGTTCTCCTTCAGGTCGGAGGCGTACCGGGGCCTGGAATCGAGTAGTGCCTGCACGTCCCCCTTGGCTGGGGGCAGGTTCGGGATGGCCGAGAACTCCAAACGGTAGAGGCGGCTCAGCCCGCCATCGCTGGAGTCGAAGAGCAGCCATTTCCCATCTGGCGACCAGGACACATTGCGCGACCGCAGCAACCCCGTCTCCACGCGGATGGGTTTCGCACCGGGCGCGAGCGCGAGCAGATACACGCCCCAACTCGGATCGCCATCCCGGAACCCGGTGAAGGCCAGCCAACGACCGTCCGGCGACCAGTCCGGGGCATAGGCAGCCAGATTCGGGCTGGTCAGACGGACCGTGAAGGAAGGATCATCCATGGGGCTGAGCATCAGGTGCCAGATGTCCGAGTGACTGCCAAGCCGACCGAAGGCCAAGTGCTTCCCATCCGGACTCAGCGTGGGTTGTACCGCATAGGCTCCGGAATGCGCGTACAGCGGTTGGCGTTCGCCGCCCGCCAGAGGGACCCGTTGCACATGCATGGTATTGGCGTGGGCCAGA
Organism: Victivallales bacterium; assembly: GCA_018648945.1. Next base: position 8,237 of record JABGQJ010000065.1, on the reverse strand, counting down.
AGCCCCCCCTTGGCCCCAAAGGGACTGGTGAAGACCACGTCCTTGCCATCCGGCGTGACTTCAGGGGTGTATTCGCAGTGCATGCCACCGGTCAATTGCTTCGGGGTGCCGCCAACAACAGGCACAGTCCAGATGTTGATCCCGTTCAGGCTCTCCTTCAGGGACTTGTCGATCTTGTTCAGATGGCTGCCTGTCCACCCTGGCTGGGCATCGGCCACGGTCTGGAAGGCGGTCTTGGGCAAATAGCCGTGGGAGTAGACCACCATCCTGCTATCCGGACTCCAGGCGGGGAACATGCTGAAGCCTGGTCCCGTGGCCAATTGGCGCACCGCTCCGGTCGCCACGTCCTGCAGGTAGATCCGGGCCGCGCCATCCCGGTCGGACTGGAAGGCGATGGTCTTGCCGTCCGGACTCCAGGCCGCTTCGGAGCTGTTGCCAGGGCCGGTGCCCAGGCACTGCAGGCCTGCCACCAGCTGAAGCCGGGCCGCCTGGCGTGCCGCCATCTTCGGGCGGGGCCGGATCTGGCGCTTCCCAACTGGCGGGGCCGTGCCCTTGGCTTGCCAGGGTTTCCTGAATCTGCAGGTGGTCCGGGCCAGCTTGGCGATGGCCGCGCGGGTGGGAGCATCGTAGTTATTGTAGTCCACGCACTCCATGCTGATCCCCGCCGCGCCTTCTTCCCATGCGATCATCATCATCCGCTCGGCGGCCTCTTCCCAGCGGATCTTCAGCAGCTTCGCCACGTGCGGAAAGCCCTTCTTGCGAAAGGAGTAGCGGGACAGCGGCCACTGCACCTTGCAGCGACCATCCACGTAATCCATGATCTCCCGCCCACGTTCGCGGAAGCTCTCCAGCGGTCGTCTGGTATCCCAGTCGATGGAGTGCATGACCAGCGTGTCGATCACCCCCATATCCACCCAGGCCCGCCAATCCGCTGCCCGGTAGAGCATGGGGCTAGTCTTGGCATACTCGCCGACGGGTGCGATCCCAGCCACGCCGACCAACAGCTCCACGTGCTTGCCCGTGCGCTTCTCGTAGGCATCCAAGTGCTCGCGCATGCGCCGGAACAGCTCGGTCACGTAATCCGCCACATGCTGGCACCAGCGGGGATCACGGTCGCTCTCCGGCGGGGCTTCGCCGTACTTCTCCCGGTACGACTCAACGATGACCGGCACGTACTCCGCCCACGCCGCCCACATGCCCGACCGGAAGGTATCGATGAAGATGCCCTCGGCGCCATGCTCCAGCAGCTCGTCCAGCACCGCCAGCTTGTACTCGATCACCTCTGGATGGGCCAGACTCACCCGTCCCAACCACGGCTGGCCAGAGCGCGTGCGGCTCCAGTACTCGGGGTGTTCCATATTCCAGGCCATGAAGGCGCGGAAGAAGCCTGGTGCGTGGCATTCCTCGAAGGGCCAGTGGATGTAGGGCTTCATCCCCCGCTCACGCCCCAATCGGAACGCAGCTTCCAGCAGGTCAGGCTTGGCGCGATTCAAGTCGCCCCAGCCGAAGATCATGCGCGGCCCCATCACGCCCTTGCGTTTGTCGATCTGGACCCGGAACGAGGGCCGGAACGCGCTCGGATGCCGGATGCTGTTCCCCCCACTGCGGAAGAACTGGTAGTTGGCCCCCGTCTCCGCCACATGGTCCAGAATCTTCGCCATCCCTGCCTCAGTCTCCGCATCGATGAAGGTTGCGAAGTCAAAGTGGTCCACCCACGCGGCCACCTCGAACGGCTGGCCCTTGCCGGCCTCTTGCCCGATCAGGGAACCACACATGGGCAAGAGGAACAGGACGGCGGAAAGCGAGCGAATCATGCACTTCTCCGTATCGTGTACATGGACCGGGCATGCGGATCGATGAGCGAGATGCCTACCCTATCGCCAACTGACCCCAACAGCCACCCAGCCTGATCTGCTCATGTCCCACATTCCCCACTGGTGCTCGCGCTCCGGAGCACTTGACGCAGGGCTGTGCTTGCCATAGCGTGCCGAATCCGCGAACTGCCTACCATGGAGACAACCGTGACGGCTCGAACCAAGCGACCGAATGTGCTGTTCATCATCTGCGACGACCTGAACACGGCCATCGAGGGCTTCGGGCGGACGCCCTGTGCGCCGGCTCCGAATCTGCAGCGTCTGCTGAGGAATGGCGTGCGCTTCCGGAACGCCCAGAACAACTGTCCGGTCTGCCTGCCGTCCCGGACCAGCCTGCTCAGTGGCCTGTACCCACACACAACCGGGCATTACACGCTGTGGGACGACTGGCGGAGCTGCACCCATATCCAGACCACGAGCGATCCAGGGCGTGCCGCCTGGCGGACCCCTCTGCTGGGATCGGCAGTGATGTTGCCGCAACACTTCAAGAACAATGGGTACCAGACGTTCGGGGTTGGCAAGGTGGCGCACGAGGGACAGACCAATCCCGCCTGGTGGACGGACTACGCCTACGGGCCCGACTACGGCCCGTTCCTCTGGGACCAGGTGCGCCAGCAGCAGGCCAAGCACCCGGATCGGTTCTGGATGTACGAGGGCGAGCCCATGCTGTCCTACACCCAACGCTATGCGGGAGTGGATCGGTTCTTCCTCGATGGGCATGAGTTCCGCCACCATATTGAGCTGAACTTCGGCTCCCTGGAGGAAATCCTGGGGGGAGGTGGGGAACTGCGCAACCAGCGGGGAGAGGCCTTCCGCTACGTCAGCGACGAGGATCGTGATCCCCTGCCGGACGAGAAGTCCACAGCCTGGGCGGCGGAGGTGCTCGGGCGGCAGCATGTGGACCCGTTCTTCCTGGCGGTGGGCTACATGAAGCCCCACACGCCGCTAAATGTACCGCAGCGCTTCTTCGATCTGTTCCCGCTGGAGGAGATCGAGTTGCCACCCGTGCTGGCGGGCGACTGCGACGATTGTGCGCGGGCCCTCGTGGAGCACCGCCCCTACGGGTTCCTGACCTACGACATCATCACCAAGGGCGGCGAGTCCATGTGGCGCAAGTGGCTGCAAGCGTATCTGGCCTGTATCGCCTTTGTGGATGAGCAGGTCGGGGTGCTGCTGGATGCGCTGGAGAACAGTCCCCATGCCAACAACACCATCGTGGTGTTCACGAGCGACAATGGCTACCACATGGGCGAGAAGGAGTACATCTTCAAGGACTCGCTGTGGGAGGAGGCCGACCAGATCCCCTTGGTGATCAGTGGGGCAGGCGTTGGCGGGGCGGGGAGGGTCTGCGAGAGACCGGTGTCTCTGCTCGATCTGTACCCGACTCTGGCGGATCTCTGCAACCTTCCAGCCAATCCCAATGCTGGCACCCACGGCCAGCCGTTGGCGGGGCACAGCCTGCGTCCTCTGCTCGACGATCCGGACGGGGCATGGTCCGGCCCGGACGTGGCCCTGACCTCGATCCGCGGAGATACCGGCATCCATCACTCCGTGCGTTCGGCGCGGTACCGCTACTCGCTCTGCCAGAATGGCGAGGAGGAGCTGTACGATCACGCGCGGGATCCGCAAGAGTGGACCAATGTGGCGGGGGACCCGGTCATGGCAGCGGTCAAGGCCGATCTGCGGGAACAGCTACTGCGCCTGGTGCTGGCCTGAACAATGCGCGCGCGGCCAGCTGGAGCGGCTGGTCGCGGCGCCTTGTGCGGGGTGAGAAGCAGGCCCCCGCCAGACAGCAGGACGGGGGGGGCCCGAGACTACTTGGCTTGCCCGAGCAGGACACGATGCCCGCGCGGGGGAAGCTCGACGGTGAGGGTGCCCCTGTGGCTCCGCACCGAGGAGGACTTCGCGAGGGCGTCGCGGTAGCGCCAGGACGTGGCGTCATCAAGACGGATGGTCGCCTCGACGGGCGCGGAGCGATGGTTCACGATGGTGAGGAGTCGTTGCTTGGCATTGCCGCGCAGGCTGGCGACAACGGTATCCACACAGGGCTCGCCCTCGGCCAGATCCTTGACGGTGATGTGCATGGGCATGGGACCGGTGGCAGTCTCTATCCGGCTGGCAAGCTGCTGAACGCAGGTGGCGAGGGCCGCCGGATCGACGGTCTTGGCTTCGGCCAAGGCCTGTAGATTGGTCTCTGGATTCTCGGGCAGGAACACGATCTGGCCCTTGCCAAGGCGGCGAACCCGAAGGGCATCCGCAGCAGACACAGGCTTGGCGAGATCCCGCCAGACAATGGGCTTGCCCCGGTGGGTCTTGGTTGGCAGCCGGTCGCAGATGAGGATGCCGCCGTTGGCAACCCACGCCTGCAGGGGAGAAACGGTGTCGACGTGGAGGTACTCAACATCGAGGAGAAGCAGAGCGGCGTAGGGTATGGTGCCGGATTCGCGGGCGATCTGCTCGGGAAGGACGTCAAGATCCCCGAAGACCCCCTTGAGCAGTTCGAGGGTGTGATCGGGACGAGCGTAGCCTTCCCGGATCATCTCGTCGGCATTGGGATGGAGAAGGGCCAACCGCGAGCGGAGAGCGGGAAGCTCGGCGAGTAGCGGGCCGAGCTGGCTGATCTGCTGGAAGGCCTCCTTGGCCAGATCCCAACGCTCGGGGCGGGAGCCACAGCCGGTGCTGGCCAGGCGGTGGATGAAGGTGTTCAGGTAGTCCGCACCATGGGCGACGGCGGTGAAGGCGCATTCGGCGCTGGCTTCCCTTGGGTTCTTCTGGAAGGGCCAGTTGCGATCATCGATCTCCACGTAGAATCCCCATGGAATGCCGCGGGCGCGGGCGACTTCGCGCATGTAGGACATGCCATAGCTGGCCTGGACCATGCGCACGCGCTGAGACGCCGGGTAGAAATAGGGGTAGATATCAAAATCGACCCACTTCACGTGGCGGGTCCAGTCGAGCGCGTCCTGCACAGTCCTTTGCGGGTTCTGGTAGCCGAGACCCGTGGCCATGTAGGTGAGGAGCAGGTCCCAGGAACCGGTGGCGTTTGCCTCCTTGTACTCCGCCCCCAGCTTGAAGACCTCTTCCACAAGGTGCCCACCGAAGTCGGCCCGGCACCACATCTTGTAGGGGTCCTTGCTGCCATCCACATCCTTCAGCTCGATCCCGTAACGCTGCTTGAACTCGGCTTGGCAGTGCGGGCATTCCAGATCTATGTGCCCCATCGATAGGTGGGGTTCGTCCACGACCTTGGCGGTGAGTAGGCGGGCGGTGCGATTGGCGATGTCGATTCTCGACCTGAGTTTGTCGTGGACGGCCTTCTTTCCTGCCGGGGTGAAGGGGCAAGGCTTGGGACCGCTACGTCGGCGGTAGGTGGTGAAGTTGGAGTACTCGAAGGTGATGGCCATCCCGAGCTGGGCCGCCACCGTCTCGCAGAGCGCGCGAACATCCCGACCGGGAGACGGTCGTTCGCTGGCGAGACTCGTGGGGCCGGAGATGGCGGCGGTGTTAAAGCCGGCATCCTTCATGTCCTGGAGGCGGGCGCGGATGCCCTCGGGATCGAGGCAATGGCCATCGGCGGTGAAATCGACATAGCACATGGTGGGGTAGAACCCCTCGGTGGGCAAGGGCTCGACCACGAAGCAGTCCACCGTGCGCGTGACCAATAGGCCGGCGGGGGAAGTAGCAGTGGCGACGAGCTGGTATCGACCGGGGTCGAGATCGGGGAGCGTGCCCGCGAAGTGCGAGCCGCTGGCGGCATCGGTCTGCGGCACGGTCCAGACGCGGCGGTTTCTGAGGTCACGGATCTCGGCGGAGAGGACTATGCCATCGTCTGCGGGGAGTTCGTTGGCACCGCTGGGAACCGGGCCCTGGATCCGCAGGGGGATGCGGTAGGTGCCCCCCTTCTTGGCGAGCCCCTTGCCGATGGGGGCCTCGATCTCTAGCCGGAATGAGGTCATCTTGTGCCGCCGGAGATCCTGGCACCAGACCCGGAGATCCGGGTCGGTCACCTCGATGCGGAGCGGACCATCCGGGGTCAGAATCTCAAGGGTGCCACCGCGCACGTCGAAGAGGTTCCGCTTTGCCTGCTTGGTGGGGAATTTCCCCTCGGTGACCGTGTCGCCGGAGAGCACGCGATAAGGCAAGCCAGCATAGCGGTCGACAGGAAGGGAAATGGTGAGGGGGAGGCGATGGACCTCGAGGTCCTGCCGGACCACAAACTCGTTGTCGATGGTCACTTCGCCGTTCGGCAAACAGCGGATGGCGCGCGTGCAGTCAAGTACACGGTCGTCATCGGCATACTTGGTGTCCTCTCCCGGTCGGGCGCATCGGGCGATGCCGGAAATCTGGTAGGAGGGACGGATCCCAGGCTGGGCTTCGACCTTCACATCCGCAGGGCCGGCCTGGTTGTGGTAGCCATTGCCGTTCTTCACCAGCCAGATGTCGGCAAAGGAGTCCAGGGTCACGGGCCAGCGATCCAGATAGCGGACTTGGGTGGTGCTGCTGGCGCTGACTTTGGGCACGTCGCAGGCCCTGAACGCAAGGTCGAGCTCAACCTTGCCGTCGGGGACGAAGGTGAAGCGGTTGCGGGTCCAGGTGACCTGAATGTCGAGGGGATGCCGGACAGTGAGAGGGATACCCCGCCAGTCGATGCGTTTCCTGCCTTCCCAGGCTTCGAGGCGGAGTTCGTGGGTTTCCCGAACTTGCTTGGGGGCGGGAAGGGCGACGGAGAAGGTGCCGTCCTGGGCTACAGGCACGCGCTCGTCATCCAGGAACACGCGCAGGGCGGGTCCGCCCTTGACCGTGCCGGTGACGTCCCCGCCACCGATGGGGACAGCGCCGATCTGGAATTCCTGGATGCCTTGGGCAGGCTCACGATGAAGGGCGTAGGCCATGAGTCGGCGCATGAGATCGTCAGCCAAGGGACTTACAAACAGATCCCCCTTGCCAAGCCGCAGGTACTGGGCCTGGGCGTTGACCACCACGGTCCGCCCCTGATGGAAGGTGCCGACAATCACCATCGGGATACCCCCAGCCGTCCAAGGAACGGCCGTTCCCGGCTTGGGAGTCAACGGCTGGCGGCACGCCACCCGCCCGAGCAGAGCCGGATTGAAGCCCCGGTTCAAGGGATGGTCTGGGCCGGGAGCCGGGTCCACGGCGGCCTTGGAGGCGTTCTTCGTGAGAGTGAAGGTGACGGGGAACGCCTCGCGGAGAGGCGGAGGGGATGCCTTGGCGTCACTGAAACTGACCGTGCCGCCGAAGCAGGTCAGCGAGGTGCCGGAGGCGACGGCATCGGCGATGCCCAATGACTGGGAATTGGTCAGGACGAAGGGATCGACGTCGAGCATGATGATGGCATCGTAGGCGAGAAACGCCTCGCGTTCCTTGGCCATGCCGAAGAGCTCGAAGTGGCGTCCTCGGTAGAGGAATTCGTCGACCTGCACATCCTTGGCAACGGCCTGGAGAGCTTCGGGGAGCCGGTAGTAGCCAGCGGCGGCGTGGCGGAGGAGGAGGACGCGGGGATGGCGGTTGGCCGGGCGTTCGGCGATCTCTGGCGTGTAGGCCTGGTCGGCTGGCGGTCGGGTCAGAACGATCTCGATGTCGTCGATCAGGAGTTCGCCTGCCCCATTCTGGTGGTCGATGTCATCCAGCCGGAAGGTCATCTCCCGGACGGTATCGAAGACCTTGCCCCAGATATTGCGGGCCTTGCTGCTGGTGCCTGCATCGATCTCGACCTGCACCCATTCCCCCACGGGAAAGGGCTTGCCGATAGCATCCAGCACGTTCCAGTTGTCATGGGCCGTATCGCTCGTGCGCAAACGCAGAATGAAGCCGTTCTCGGGGTGGATCAAGGGAGCGCTGAGCTTGGCCCAGAAGCGGACCGTGCGCACCTCGAGCCGAGGGGGCTTGGGATCGAACTTGCGGGTGATGAACACGGGCTCGCTCTTCTCAGGGTCGCCGAAGCCGAATTTACAGCGGACGACCTGCCCGCGTTCGGGGTCATCCACGAAGTCCACACCGCCCTGTTCGCCCTCCCCCCGGTAATACTCTGGCGAGGCGCTGGAATTCCACGCCTTGAGATTGCCCTCGATCTTGCGGGTGAAGGTGTCTTGAGCCATGGCGATGATCCCAAGCAGTAGGCAGGCGAGTAGGGGTCTCACGAGATTCTCTCCGTGATCGTGGTTCTGTTTTGGTTTGGGGGGGGATACGCGAACCCTACCCTGCGAGTGGCCGATAGACAAGGATTGCGGCGCGCCGCATGCCGCTGAGATTCGTCATGATTCGAGGCACTCCTTGATCCGGAAGCAGAGGAAGGGCACGCTTGCTCTGGTTGCATGCCCGCTCTGCGGGCACCATGGTAGTGGT
>JABGQJ010000649.1 GCA_018648945.1 Victivallales bacterium | reverse complement strand
GAACTGGCCGGCACAGACATTCGGGAGACGACAGGGAAAGGGAATCAAGTCCAGCTTGACTACACGCTGCGACATGAGGGTGCCCGACTGGATGTTGCCATCACGATCACGGCCCGACCAACCCGCCCCGAGATCGGGTTCGAGGTCGATGTCCGCAATCTGGTGCCGGGGCTCGTCCTCGACGCCGTGCACGGCCCCGAGATCGTCTTGCCAAACCGCCTCGATGAAGGAGGTACAGAACGTGCTTTCATGGGAGCCGGCGACGGGGTGGAAACAGTGATGGCAGACCTCAAGGACGTCTGGTCAGTGCGCGAATACCCCGGCGGGCTCTCCATGCAGCTCTGCGCCTATTACAGTGACCTGACCGGTCTGGCCATGGCAGCGCATGACACCCAGGGAAACCCCAAATCCATGGGGGTGAACAGAAGCAGCAAGTACGACCCGGAGGGCGTCCACTTCTGGATGGCGCGGCAGGTCCCGGCAGAGCCCAACGCGGAAATCGCACGCTACCCGGTTGTCATCTTCCCCGCTCGGGGCGACTGGCGCTCGGCGGCGGAGCCCTATCGGGACTGGGCGCTGAAGCAGTGGTGGGCCCAACCCAAAGCCAAGGGCCAGGAGTCACCAACCTGGCTGCGGAAGGGCTCATTGGCCATCGAGGCCAATCTCAGCCCGGAGTACTGCGGTCTGAACACGATGCCCCTGGACATGTACCCGAGCATCCTGTCGGGGTGGGCGGATGTTCTGGGCGGCGCGTCCCTCATGACCCTCAACCGGAACTTCGAGCGTTACGGCATCTACTCATCGCCCCACTACTGGCCTTTGAAACCTGCTCCCGAATCCCTGGGCGGCCTCTGGCAAGCCGTGCACGACAGCGGTCACCACACGGTGGCGATGGTTTCCGGCCTGGTCTGGCAGATTTCGCGCCCCATCTACGTGAGCGGGCCGGCCTACTGGGTGAATCAGGTCACCGGCAAGGTGGACAACGGGGCAGGCCGGCTGGTTGACGGTTGGTCGGGAGTCAGTCCATCGGGACCCGAAGTATGCGTGGTGGAGCGGAGCGGAAAGGTCGAACGCAAGGTTTTTCAGGACTGGAACGGAACGCGATCCCATATGTGTCCCGGCCATTCCTACGCCGATCGTCAAAAGTGTTACCCGCGTCAAGTCCTCGTGCGACTGGCCGGGGAAATGGCGGCATTGGGTCTGGATGTTTTCGAAATCGACCAGATGAACGGTGGTCGCTGCGCCCCCTGCTACAGTACTGTCCATGGTCACCCGCGCGGGCCCGGGCGTTGGCAAGCAGAGACGGTTGGCGAAATCCTGGCCGCCTGCCGGGCGGCGGGACGGGCCAAGAACCCGAACTTCGCCATGGACATGGAAGACCCGGGCGAGCTGTTCCTGCCGCATCTGGACATCTTCGGCTGCCGCCCTCAAGCGATCAATGACTGGCCCGCGCTGAAACTCGGTGATGGCGCCAGACCCGTGAGCTACACGGTTCCCGCATTTGCTTTCGTCTACGGGCACCTCCTGCGCAGCCATTCGTGGGATCAGGGACAGAATGCCAAGACCTCGGACTACAATCTGCCCGTCAATCTGGTCAAGATGGCCAAGACATTCAGCCATGGCGCCAACCTGGCAGTCGCTCTGCCCCCCTGGCAACTGGTGGCGGCATACGCACCCCAGCCACAAGGATGGACAACCAAAGATGGTCCCTACTCTGAGCGCTATCCCCCGCACACGATTGCCCAAACGGCAGACCGCGTCCACCCGACCCACCTGGCCCTGCTGCGCAACGCGGTGCGCACGATGAATGGCGTTGCCTCGCCCTACCTCAACGGTGGCCGAATGGCCCACATGGCACCCGTGGAAACGCCCACGTTCACCTACAAGTTCTGGGATGGTGAGGCCAAGGCGACCCGAGAACGCACTGACGCGGCAGTCAGCTGCAATGCGTGGGACCGGCGGGATGGTCGCAGGTTGTTCATGGCGGCGAGTGCAGATCCTACGGCCGAGCATACGCTGAAACTCCCTGCCGAAATCGACCATGCCCCAATCTCAGCCAACGCAACCGTACGCGTCTACCGCAATGGCGATCTGACGCAGACCGTAACAGCCGGAGCCCTGGGCGGCTCGATTACCCTCGCACCCCTGGACGTGCTTGCACTCGAAATCCTGCCTGTGGCGAAGCGCTGAGGGGGGGGCTTGACACACGAACGCCAAGCCCCCGCAGGGCGGCGATATCCAGTAGCCACGGGTGCCAACCCGTGGAATACCGCATACCCCAGACCCGAGCCCCCGCGGGGCGGCGACATACAGTAGCCACGGGTGCCAACCCGTGGAATACCGCATACCCCAGCCCCGAGCCCCCGCAGAGCGGCGACATACAGTAGCCACGGGTGCCAACCCGTGGAATATCGCACACCCCAGTCCCGAGCCCCCGCAGGGCGGCGGCATACAGCCGGAGGGCAGAGACCCGAATCCCTCCCGGAGCCGGAGAAGAGAACCATGGGACACACATTCACTCGCCTGCTGTACCATGTGGTCTTCAGTACCAAGCAGCGTCGCCGAGCCATCCAGCCACACCTCCGGTCGGAACTCCTGGCCTACATGCATGGCGTGGTGCGCAATGAGCAGGCGCGCATCCTGGAGAGCGCAGCGACTGCGGATCATGTCCACCTGTTGATCTCCGCCGGTCCGACACACGTGCTCGCCGATCTGGTGCGGACTCTCAAGGCCAGTTCGTCACGTTGGGGCCACGGCAAGTGGCCGGATGCCAGGGCGTTCGCGTGGCAAAACAGGTATGGCGCATTCTCCGTGAGCGAGTCGAGCGTGCCCCGAATGGTCGCCTATCTGAAGGGGCAGGAGGAACACCACCGCCGAGTTCCGTTTGGCGAGGAGTTGCGCGCGCTGCTGGAGAAGCACCGGATTCCGTATGACGCGACGCATTTCCTGGACTGAGAATGGATGTTCCCGCAGGGCTGGGGGCAAGGAGTGTCGCCGCCCTGCGGGGGCTCGGCTCTGTGTTGTACCGGTTACCACGGGTTGGCACCCGTGGCTACTGGATTTCGCCCTCCTGCGGGGGCTCTATGCCGGATCCGGGGAATAGGTCTGCCACGCATCGCGGTGGTCGCAGACCTTCGATCGGGCCCGGGGAACCAGAGCGAGACGCTCTGGCTACTCTGGGGAGTGCCATTGCGTGGGCTGGACCCTTGACATGCTCGCCGCACGCGTGATGATAGTCGAGCCCCACGTGTCTGGGCACTCAGCCCGCCGGGGCGTTCATTCCTGGCAGGAACCGGTGAGCGGCAGCGGGAGATCGGCATGACAGATGCAGTACCATCGTTTCTGGGCGGGTGTGAAGCCGCATTCCAGGAGGATGCGCGCGAGGCGGTGCTGGAGTGGTTCCGGGAGGCTCGGTTCGGGCTGTTCATCCACTACGGGCTCTACTCCCTGCTGGAGCGGGGGGAGTGGATCCAGTACCACGACAAGATCCCCATCGCGGAGTATGCGCGGCTGAAGGAGCGGTTCACGGCGGAGCACTTCGATGCCGACTTCACCGCGGATCTGGCGGTGGACGCGGGTATGCGCTACGTGAATCTGGTCGCCAAGCATTGCGACAGCTTCTGTCTGTGGGATACGCAGCAGACCGATTTCAACAGTATCAACTCCCCGTGCGGCCGGGATCTGGTGCAGGAGATGGCGGTGGCCTGCGAGAAGCGCGGGCTTGGCTTCTTCGCCTTCTACGAGCACGGCTTCGACTGGCGGCATCCACACGGTCCCGCGCCCTGGGACTGGTCGGCCAAGACCGTGCGCCCCCACTACGACCCGCCTGATCCCTACTACGCGAGCCGCGACGAGTATGATTTCACCAAGTACCTCGACTACGTGACCGGGCACATCACCGAACTGTGCTCTGGCTACGGGCCATTGGCGGGGGTCTGGCTGGATGGTGCTGGGATCCCAGCGTCCGGCGACAAGGCCAAGTTCCGGCTGCCGGAGCTGTACGCTCTGATCCGCAGGTTGCAGCCCCAGGCCCTGATCAGCTACAAGTACGGCATCGAGCCGGAGTTGGAGGACTTCTTCGCGCCCGAGGAACAGCAGGTGCGCCTGCTGCAGGGGCGCTGGCAGAAGCCGGTGGAGGTCTGCGCCAGAATGCAGAAAGGCCACACGGGGTGGTCGTACAACGCGCAGGCGGAACACTTGAGCGCGGACGAGATCGCCACGAAGCTGGGCGAGGCGGCGAATCTGGACGCCAACCTGCTGCTGAACATCGGCCCGCTGGCCGACGGTTCCATCCACCCCGACGACGTCACCGCTCTGCGGGAATTCGGCAAGCGAGGTGCTTCGGGAGACGTGCAGTGAACGGGTCAGCGATGAAACCTGCCCTATGCGCGTT
>JABGQJ010000648.1 GCA_018648945.1 Victivallales bacterium | reverse complement strand
ACGAGGCCTATGGTGCCATCGCCCGCCAGGGCGTGGCATTGCAGGGCTGCGTGCCGAGGCCGGGAGTGGGGACGGACTTGCGAGTGTACCACTGCCGGGAGATGGCCGACTTCCCGGGTGCTCCGTTGACTTCCTTCAAGAACATGGATCAGCTCCGTGACTACTTCTTCCGGCGCCACAGCGATCTCCAGTGGGACTACCGGTTTTTCCCGGAATGCCCCCCGTGCCCGTCGCTGCGCTTCGCGAACTGCCAGGGACCTTGCATGGGATCGAAGGCGCGCCGACTGACGGCGGAGGCGGAGCGCCTGAAGGAAGTGGTGGCCAGCGATGGGGCTGCGGGTCCCCTAGCCGACCTTGGCCGGGTGCTGCTGGAACTCAGCCGCTTCTCCGAGTCCGAGCAATGCCTTGCGGAAGCCCGCAGGCTGGAGCCCTCGCGCGGGGACGTGCATCTCCTTCTGGGGCGGGCCTTGGCGGAGCTGAATCGACTCGCGGACGCGGAGGAGGAGTACCGCAAGGCGGCCCGCCTCCTGCCGGGAGGCGATGGCGTTCTGTTGGAGTTGGGCCACAGGCTGCGCGAGCGGGGCAAGACGATTCGGGCACGCCGGGTCGCGGAGGAAGCCCGGAGGCTGGCCAAAGAGCTTGCCGAGGGCGGCGACGGGCCGAGCCAGTAGCCGACTGCTGGCACCGGGATCAGCGTTCGATGGGGATGCCGGCGGCATCTGCCGCGTGGCGGATCTGCTGGGCCAAGCCTGCCGCGTCGCGGAGGCGCTTCGTGCGGCACGGAATCGTGCAGCGGCGAATCAGGTTCTCGATCGCGGGCACTTCTCTCAGTTCGGGGACGGCGGGGAGGATCGGAGCTTCGTCGTTCCCTAGCAAGTAGGCCGCGTTAGCGCGGAATGCCTTGCTCCTCAGGTCGGCGGGATCCTGCCGCAGCGAGGGGTTGCCGAAGATCACCGCAAAGGTGACGCCCAAAGCGAAGATGTCCGTCCCCTGGTCCAGGTAGTCCCGGGCAATCTGCTCGGGGGACATGAAGCCAGCCGTGCCGGTGACTGCCCGGGGTTTGTGCCCGAGCGAGACGGATACGCCGAAGTCGATGAGTTTCACGCGGCCGTTGGCGACCATGATGTTCGAGGGCTTCATGTCCAGATGGATGAAGCTCTTTCGGTGCATGTACTGCAGCGCTTTGGCGGTCTGGTAGAATAAATCGATCTTCTGCGCCAACGTGAAGGCCCGCACCTCTTGCTTGCTGCTGAGGTCGATGCCGTCGATGTACTCCATCAGCAAGTCATGGCCGATCTGCATGCCCAGACGACGCGCCTTCCGCAGGGCATAGATGCGGACCACCGGGATGTCTCCCGCTTCCTGTAGCCCCAGTCCCACCTGGAACTCGTTCTGCAGATGGCGGACTTTGGAGCGGTAGGGGGTATTCAGCTTGCCCTCGTGGTCGCCCGTGGCGGTATCGCCGATCGCCCTTGCCAGCCAGTTCCTGATGGCTTTCACACAGAAGGTGTTGCTGCTCTTTACGGTGCGATAGAGGACCGCCTCGGCTCCCCGGGCCAGGAGTTTGCCGATCTGGTAGTCGGCGTCCCGGGCATGCCGGGCCAGGGCTTCCTGGGCCGGCGTGTTGGTGCTCTTGTGGGGAGTGGGCGCAGGCTGCGCACTGCGGAGGGCTGCCACCGGATCGATGCTTGGGGTGTTGCCCAGTTGGATATGACGGCGTGGCGAGCCCGCCGACGCGGCAAGCCCGCCGTCATCTGCGGCGTCCAGTTCGTCCTTGATGTAGCGTCTGCCGGGCGATTGCTGTTTGTCAGCCTCGCCATTCCTGGCCTTGAACGTCATACTTGTTGGTTCCGGGAGCCGCCCTTGGCGCTAGGCAGAATGGCCCATTTCCCTACCCAAATCCCCAGTCTGGCGCCAAACTCATGGTGCACGCGCTACCCTATCCCGCCATCCCGTGTTTTCAATTTCGCCCCGTGGTTGGCTGGCGCCCGGGAAAAGATCTCGTCATGCTAGACAAGCCAGGCTGTCGGTGACGCAGATATAGATGAAGACAGATCAAAATTCGCCCCGGCGGCGAGAACACGTGGAACCCTCTGGACGTGGACCCATGGCAACAATGGTTAGAAATCTATGGCCCGGCGCTGCTTCTGTACGCCCGCCAGTTGACCCCCGGGCAGGCAGAGGCCGAGGATGCACTGCAGGACGCGATCCTCAGGGTCTGGCAGTCGTGGGACCGGTCGGAGCCGCCGCGTGGCGCGCTCTTCCAGGCCGTGCGCCGCGCCGCGATCGATCTGGGGCGGAAGCGGCAGCGGCGACGGCGGCGCGAAGAAGAGTATGCTACCCTACGAGCACCCGATGCCCCGTGGTTCGAGAGTCCGGCGACGGGAGTGCAGGGGGAGGAATTGAGGACTGCGCTGGGGGCGCTGCCAGCGCCACAGCGCGAAGTGATTGTGCTGAAAGTGTGGGGGGATCTCACCTTTGCCGAGATCGCGGCCACGTTGGAGATTTCGCCGAATACAGCCGCATCCCGCTATCGGTACGCCTTGGCCGCGTTGCGCGGCCAGTTGGGCGGGGAGTGAGGGGATGACAAAGAAGCCAGGCAATCTGGAGTCGTGGCTACGCGAGTTCCGACCGGTGGCACCCTCCCCAGGACTGAGGGATCGCCTCGGCAGCGAGCTTGCGGAGGGCAGCGTCCGCCTGGGGGGGCGTCGCCCTCGGCTCTGGGCTGCCGCTGCCGCTCTGGTGCTCGTTCTCGGGGCTCTGGCGGCCCAGTATGTACGGAACCGAATTGCGCCGCAGGTGATCAGCCAGACTCCGTCCCCGCTCCCGCCGCCGGTCGCCGCGGGGGTGCCGTCCGCTCCGGCGCAGATCCGCCGCTTGACGCTGATCCGACCGCTCGGGGAACCGGAGGCGACGGTTGGTGGGAAGGGGGTGCGTCCAGCTGCGGCGACCCTCGTGGAGGAGGTGAGCTGGCAGGATCCCGACGATGGGCGTCGTTCTCTCTGTTACCGGCGGGTGCAACACCGGCTTGTCGCTCTTCCCTTGGTTTTCCAGTAGGGCGTTGCCCACACCAAACGAAAGGCACGTACCATGAAATCCTCCCTCACTGTTTTCATCTCCACGCTTCTCCTCGCTTCCGGTCTGGCGTCTGCGGCGCCCCCCGCCGATATGGTGGCCTACGTGGGCGTAAGCGTCCGGCGTGCCACCCCCGACCTCTGCTCGCAGCTCGGGATCTCTCCGAACACGGGATTGGTCGTCGAACTGGTCTCGCCGGATTCCCCCGCCACCAAGGCGGGCGTTCTCCAGCACGACGTACTGCTGAAACTGAACGACCAGACTCTGATCCTGCCGCGCCAGCTCTCCGTTCTGGTGCAGAACTCCCGAATTGGCGAGGAAGTCACGATTGCCGGCCTTCGCGGTGGCAGGGACTTCGTCGCAACCGTGGCCCTGGGCGAGCAGAAGCGCCCCCCAGCGAACGAGTTGAGCGACTCGATCCGGGGCTTGGCTCTGGACCCGTTTGCCGCTGCGCCCCTTGTTTTCCCCGCCGGGGGGGGGCATGCCCCGTGGGGCGACCTGCTTCGGAAGGTCCGCGAACTGGTCGAGCGCAAGGGGGCCGGTGCGGCTGAGGATGTTGAGCGCCATATCATGCAGTTCCGCAAGCGGCATCTGCGCGACGGTGGCGCGCCGATGGCGTTGCCGCCGGGCATGGGCATGGGCACGGGGGGCATGATGGGCCCCGAGGGCGGTATGGGCGGTGGCATGGATGGCATGGATATGGGCGGTGCGGGGGACATACACCATCAGCAGGCTACCGTGGTGATCAACGGGGGGGCGATGGCGAGCTCCTCGACAATGAGCCAGAGGGATGAAGAGCATGAACTGACGGTGGTTCGCCGGAATGGCTCCTCTGCCTTGACCGCCAAGGATCGCGCGGGCAACATCCTCTTCGATGGCCCCATCGACACCGCCGAGCAGCGCGAGCTTGTTCCTCCGGAGGTCCGCGTGAAGCTCGGTCGGATGGAGCGTGCCCAGTTGCGGATGATCAAACCCGCCCAGCCGGAACGAGGTGGCGCCATGTTTGGCGGCGGCATGGATGGCGGTGCTGCGCGCCCGCCAAAGACGAAGAACTAAGCAGGCATTTGGGCGAACGGGTTGACGGTCCCTCTTCGCTGCCTAGATTCATGACAGACGAGGGGGGAGCTGGGGTCTGCCCAGGAATCAGGATACTCCCATATGCTGGCTGGCTTCTTCCGCTACGATGACGAGCAAATCGCTGCCGCGTTCAAGCGCGACGATATCCGTGGTGTCTACGGACCGCAGTTCAATATGTTCGTGGCGGAGGAGGTAGGGGCGGCCTACACGGCACTGCTGCGGCGCGAATCCCAGGCGGAGAT
>JABGQJ010000647.1 GCA_018648945.1 Victivallales bacterium | reverse complement strand
ACCGCGAGCTGCTCATCAACGGCAAGGCGGTGCTGATCAAGGGTGTGAACCGCCACGAACACCACGAGACCCAGGGAAAGACGGTCCCCCTGGAGACCTTGCTGGCCGACATCCGGTTGCTCAAGCAGTTCAACTTCAACGCCGTCCGCACCGCCCACTACCCCAACGACATTCTCTGGTACGAGCTCTGCGACGAGTATGGCATCTACGTTCTCGACGAGGCCAACATCGAGGCCCATGCCAACTACTGGACCATGTGCCGCGACCCCCGCTGGCGGCAGCAGTTCCTGGACCGCGGCACGCGCCTGATCCTGCGCGACCGCAACCATCCCTCCATCATCGGCTGGTCCATGGGCAACGAGACCGGCAACGGCGAGAATCACGATGCCCTCGGCGATGCCATGCGCGCCCTCGACAGCACCCGCTTCCTGCACCACGAAGGCGAGGTGAAGGGCAAGTGGACCCAGGGCGGCAATGCCTACCATTCCTACCGGGGCGACTACAACGACCTGGTCGATCCCATGTATCCCCATGTGGACGATGTCATCAAATGGGCCAAGACCACCCGGGACGACCGCCCCTACATTCCTTGCGAATACTCCCACGCCATGGGCAACAGCAATGGCAATCTAAAGGAGTACTGGGATGCCTTCGAGACCTACCATGGCCTCCAGGGCGGGTTCATCTGGGACTGGGTGGACCAGGGGTTGCTGAAGACCGACGACAAGGGGCGACCCTACTGGGCCTTTGGCGGCGACTTCGGCGAGGTCATCCACGACTTCGATTTCTGCATCAACGGCATGGTCTGGCCCGACCGTACCCCGCACCCGTCCATGCACGAATTCAAGAAACTCACCCAACCCGTCGGGGTGAAGCTCCTCGACGAGGGCGAACTGCGGGTGGCGATCACCAACAAGCAATACTTCACCGACATGGCCTGGCTCGCGGGTTGGTGGGAACTCCTGGCCGACGGTGCCCCCATCCATCGCGGCGACCTGCCGGAGTTGGACCTCCCGGCCGGAGCGACCACCGAGATCGACCTGCCGTGGCCCGGGGACCTATCCTACACGGCGGACCAGGAACTGCACGTCACGCTCCATTTCGAGGCCGCTGCCGACACGCCGTGGTGCGAAGCGGGACACGAGGTGGCCTGGGAACAGTTCGAGATTCAGGATCCGGAACTGCTGGCCGACGAGCGGGAAGTCGAGGAGCAACCCGAGACCACGCCCGTCGAGTTCGGGATGACCGCGCAGCGGATCGCCGTCACCGCAGGGAACGTCCGCGTGCACGTGGACCAGATCGAGGCGGTCATCGACAGAATCACCATCGATGACAAACCCGTGCTTGGGGCCGGTCCCCAGCTCCACCTCTGGCGTGCCACCACCGACAACGACGGCATCCGAGGCTGGACCGGGCAGGACTGGAAGCCCATGGGACAATGGCTCAAAGCCGGGCTAGACCAGCTCCAATGCACCAACAAAAGCGTGGATCTGCGCCCATTGGACGACGGCAGCGTCATGCTCGCCTTCGAGCACACCTGGGTCGGCAGCGACCCTGACAAGACCATCACGCATGAGCAGACCGTCCGCATCTACGGCGACGGCGAGATCGTGTTCCACAATGCGGTAAACGTGCCCGAAGGGTTGCCATCCCTGCCTCGCGTCGGCGTCACTCTAGAAACGCCGGCCGGCTTCGAGGATCTGGCCTGGTTTGGACGCGGCCCGCACGAGACCCAGATCGACCGCCTGGCTGGTGCACCGGTGGGAGTCTACTCGGGCAGCGTGGACGAGCAATACGTGCCCTATATCCTGCCCCAGGAGAACGGCAACAAGACCGAAGTCCGCTGGTTCGCCCTGAACAACGGCGAGGTCGGCATCCGTTGCCAGTTCGGCTGGGAAGGCTGGGCCAAGGACGAGCCGATCCGTCTCCTCGAATTCTCCGCCCACCATGTGACCGCCGCCGATCTCTTTGCCTGCACGCACACCAACGAAGTCGCCGAACGCAAACGCCCGGAGACGATCATCTCCATCGATGCCCGCCAGCGCGGCGCCGGCACCGGCAGTTGCGGCCCCCAGACCTTGCCCAAGTACTGCGTGGAGCCCGGTGCCTACAGCTTCACGTACAGCATCATCCCCTTCGTGCTGTAGCCCCAGACCAACCTGATCTGCCAAACCGTCCCAGGTAGGTGCGCCGGGCCCCGGTGCACGCTTCCCCTTCCTCGCACGCCACCGGAAGCGGGAGATGATGCCGGCTGGAAGCCGGCGCTCCCGGCCATGCCCTCGTGACCTACTCCTTGATCTTGAACTCGATGCTGGTATAGCGCGCTGCCGCTTCCTTATGAAGGGTCTGCACCCTCTTGCCATCAAGGGCCTTGCGGTAGATGCGCAGATCGCCGATGAGCCCGCGGAAGGGCTTGTGGCTGGAGGGGATGGCGAGGTCGGCACCGTCGGCGTGTAGGCCCTTGGTCATGGTCGGGGGAATGGGGCAGGCGCTGTCGAGCTTGCCATTCAGGTACCAGCTGACCAGCTTGGCTTTGCGGTCGACGGTGAAGACGAGATGGGTCCAGGCGTCGGTGGCGAGCGGCGCCTTCGTCTTGGCGCGTGCATTCAAGCCAGCTCCGCGCCCTTCGCCGAGGACAAGCTCGGCGCCGCCGGTGGGGAACACGTTGATCGTCCACCAATTCTGGGGGAAGGCTTCCTTGCCCAGGATGCGGATACCGTGTCTTTCGATCCTCACCCAGAGCGCGAGGCTGAAGCTGTCCATGCCGAATTGGAGGTGCTTGCTGTCGGGAATGACGACGGCGCGGGGGCCCTTGGCCGAAACGCAGGTACCGAATTCACCGGTTGCCCACTGGCCGCCAACTTCGGCGAAATGCCCCTTGCCAGAGCAGTCGCGGGCCACGGGGCCGACGCCTTCGTCCAGTCGCCAGCGGCCGATCAGGCCGGGTTCCACCGCTAGCTTCAGATCGGGCAGCTTCGGCATCCAGGCGGTGCGGTCGAGCTTCTTGCCGGGGCGCCCGGAAGCGGCGGACCAGAGGCAGATGACGTCGCCGTTCAGGAGCGTCAGATAGAGGTTGCCGTTGGCGACCGCCATGCCATCCCAGGCGGGAGCGGCGGGGAGGGACATCTCGGCCAGCACCTCGCCATCGGCGGGCGAGACGGCGAACAGAGCAGCCCCAGTCTTGCCCTTGGCCGCAGCCGTGGAGATGGTGCCGCCGCCTTGCGGACCGGCCACGAAGAGGACATCCTTGGTCTTCACCATCGCCAGAACGTGGATGGGCAGACGTTTGATCCAGTTGAACTTGAGGGAGTGCTTCCCACTCTTGCCGAGTTTGAGATACTCCCTGGCCGTCAGGTTCAGCGGCACGTCGTTCTTCTTGGGGCAGGAGAAAAGCCCCCAACTGCCGCCGGACTGGGCCTTGTTCTCGCCGGGGCGGTTCTGCCCGAAGCCGTAGATCGTGTCCTCGCCCTCGACCAGCAGCTTGCCGGAGGGGAACAGGGCGCGGCTCAGGCGCAGGTCGTAGAATGCCCCCTGATGCGGGGAAGTGTAGGCGGGCGCGTACGTCCAGATGATCCGGGATGCGGTGTCGGAGCTGAGGAAACCATCTGGGCCGTGCAGGTGGGTCACAGGACCGGGCTGGGGTTTGCCCGCCAGGTCCAGGATGTTGTGCCGCATGAAGAGGCGTTCGCCGTCGCTGGACAGGATGTCGCTCAGGTAGCCCTTGACGCCCTGCTCGTCCAGCAGTTCGACCCCGTCTGCAGTAAGGGTGGAGAGGACCGTGTCGACGATCTTGCGACCGGTGTGCGGTTCGAGACCGTAGAGACGGATGCCGCCGTCCAGGTAGGAGGATTTGCCCGCTGTGAAATACACCGTGTCCTTGAGTACCAGCACACTGCCGTGCACGGGCCAGACGGATTCCAGCTGTCCGCGTGAGACGATCATGCGTTCCTGCGGGGCGGCGAGGAAGCGCCAGACGAGTTTGCCGTCCGTGGCCCGGACCGCATGCACGGAACCGTCGCGACAGCCCGTCAGGACGAGGTCCTGGTAGACGGTCGGTGGGGAATCCACGCGGGCGTCGAATTCATACTGCCAGAGCTCCCTGCCGGTCAGGGCGGCGAAGGCTCGCAGGCGATGGGTCTCGGAAGAGACGACATACACGCGATTGCCGGCAATGACGGGACTGGCGAGCTTCTCGCCCAGTTCCAGACGCCACCCCAGAAGCAGGTCCGTCTTGATTGCGGTGTCCACTCGCCCGGAGCGTCCGGCATCATGCCGATAGGTGGGCCAGTCGCCGGCAATAGTGGCGGATGCACGGGCCTGGGTCTGTCCGTAGGCGGGGCCGCGTTGGAGTCTCTGGTCCTCGGCGGTCTTGTCGGTCCGGGTCCCGGCAGCAG
>JABGQJ010000646.1:1254-4420 GCA_018648945.1 Victivallales bacterium | reverse complement strand
GCGGGGGTGCGGGGCTGGCCCCGTTTCCTGACCCCACAATGACCCTCGCCCCCTGCGGCTTGCAGGGCCGTGCGGCATCTTAGGGCACACCTGCGCATTGGACTTTGCATGCCACAGTGTCCAATGTGTGTGGGTGAACGTTCCTCCCCGTCAGTTGAGATGCACTGCCTCCCCATGAGGGGGGATTACGGAGTTCATACATGGCCAGCGAAGTTGTGGATCTGCGGAGTGATACCGTTACCAAGCCAACCGTTGCCATGCGTCAGGCGATGGCCGAGGCGGAGGTGGGTGACGATGTCTTGGGAGACGACCCGACCGTAACTGAGCTGGAGCGTCGCACAGCGGGGCTCCTCGGCAAGGACGCCGCGCTCTTTGTGCCGTCGGGCACCATGGCGAACCAGGTGGCGATTCGCTGTCACACGCAGCCCGGGGACGAGATGCTGGCCGATGCCAATGCCCATATCTACTGGTACGAGGCCGGTGGCACCGCTGCTCTGTCGGGTGTGATCTGCCGTCTTCTGCCGGGCGTGCGAGGCGTCTTCTCGGCGGCCGATGTCCGAGCCGCACTGCGCCCGGCGGACATACACTTCCCTCCGACCCGCCTACTCGCCGTGGAGAACACGCATAATCGGGGTGGAGGAGCCATCTGGCCGTTGGCGCAGCTCCAGGACGTATGCGGCACCGCCCGAGATGCGAGCATTCGTACCCACCTCGATGGGGCGCGGCTGTGGAACGCGTCGGCGGCCACAGGCATCCCGGAAGCGGAGTACGCTCGGGACTTCGACAGCGTGAGTGTCTGCTTCTCCAAGGGGCTTGGCGCACCGGTGGGGTCGGCGCTGGTGGGGAGTATGGAGTTTGTAGCGAGGGCCCGCCGCTTCCGCAAGCAGTTCGGCGGCGGCATGCGGCAGGCCGGGATCATCGCCGCCGGTGCCCTCCATGCATTGGCCCACCACCGCGAGCGGCTGGCCGATGACCATGCGAATGCCAAGCACCTGGCCACGGGCCTGAGCAAGGTCCCAGGGATACGCATCGATCGCGACAGAGTCGACACGAACATGGTCTACTTCGATCTCGATCATGGCTCCGCGACCCCGGTGGTTGAGCATCTACGGGAAATCGGGGTCTTGGTCCTGCAGACAGGTGAACAGACGATTCGTGCGGTGACGAGCTTGGCTGTCGGAGCCGACGGCATCACCAAGGCCATCGAGGCCGTCAGGGAGGTCATGACCGCCCCGCGACAGTGAGAGACTGAGTTCTAACGCAACTGGGTGCCAAAGGAACGTTTGGTCCCCGCGAAACACAGCAACTGAGGGAGTGACACGATGGCCGAGAAACTGGCAAACCGCAGGAGGTTCCTCTTTCCTGTCTGCGCTATGGCGTGCGCTCTGGTGGTCCTGATGGCCGGGTGCCGGAGCATCAACACGGCTGCCCAGCGGGGAGATATCGCGACCGTTGAAAGGCTGCTGGATCGAGGGCGCGATCCAGACCAGCGGAACTGGCGCAATTCACGTCCCCTGCTGGCAGCTTCCTCATCCGGACACCTGAATGTCGTCAAGCTCCTCGTTGCGCGAGGCGCGGACGTCGATCGAACCGGAGACACATTCCAGACCGCCCTCCACCATGCCGCCCAGATCGGGCATGTGGAGATGGTCGAGTTCCTGTTGGCGCACGGGGCCAACCCGAAGTGGGGTCTCAACGAGGCAGTGAGAGCTGGCCAGGTCGAGATCGCTCGCATCTTCCTCGCTCGGAAGGTAGACATCGACCAGGAGGGATATGGCGGCGGCACTCCTCTGCAGTGGGCCATGGCGCGCGGGAATGCCGCCATGGCGGAACTCCTGCTGACCCACGGGGCCAATGCGGCTCTGCCGGAATCCCGTGGTACCACAGTGCTGGGAGCCGCCGCCGGCCATGGGCAGACCGAGCTCGTGAAGCTGCTGCTGGCCCACGGGGCCAACGTGAACACCCAGGGAGCCTACGGGAAGACACCGCTCCACGTGGCGGCCTGGAAGGATGACGTGGCGATTGGCCGGCTCCTCCTCAAGCATGGTGCCGACCCCTCTCTGAAGTGCAATGGCAACTCCGTCCAGCCGCGCTCGGCTGAGTTCCGCGCTCTGCTCGTCGAGTACCCCACCAAGCGGTAGCCAGCCAAAGCCAGCGAACCAAACGGTCAGCGCAGGACTCTAACAGTTGGTGAACAGCCCTCCATCCACCCCCAAAGGTAGAGCTATGAGCAATGTCCTTAAGCGTTCGGACGATGAGATGATTGCCGGTGTCTGCGCCGGAATTGCAGAGTGGCTGGGGTGGCCCTCGGCCACGCGTGTGCGTATTGTCTATGTGCTCGCCTCGGTATGCAGTGTTGCCTTCCCCGGCATCCTGGTCTACCTCGTCCTGTGGTTCCTTCTGCCGCCGCCGCATTACAGAAGTCCAGACTGATGCACCCGCCAGCGACCGGGTGCCTGTGCCCCATGCTTCCAGCCCCTCCGTGGCTTGCTTGTCTTCGGGCTGGGCGCGGCTAGAGTCAGGGCTGGTGAGTGGGCAAGCGGGGCGAAGCGATCAGCAAGGAATCCGGATCGTGATCAAGCCTGTTGTGTGGCGTTGCCTGGTACTGACCTGTCTCGCCTTTGCTCTCGTCTCGTGCAGCACAGCTGCCCCCAGGAGTGCTCTCTTCCAGCAATTCGTGGCGGCCCGCAAGCTCGGGCAACGGCATACGCTTCCCGACTACAGCTATGCGGGCTACCACCGGTCGGAACGGGCCGTGCCCGAGGTCACTGCCACCTCCCACAAGGCCTTCGATGTGACGGCATTCGGAGCTGTGGCGGATGACGGCAAGTCCGACCGCGATGCCGTCCTGGCCGCGCTCGCGGCGGCGCATCGCCATGATGGTCCCGCCGTCGTGCTCTTCCCGCCCGGCACGTATCGGCTCAGCGAGAAGGCGGATCTCGGTAAGCCGCCCATCGTCATCAACCGCAGCCACATCGTCCTCAAGGGCAGCGGCGTGGCGAAGACGAGCCTGGTCTTCACCGAGTCGCCGTTGTTCGGCAAGCCGCTAATCCAGATCCGCTCCTCCAGCGGCAAGAGCGACTACTGGCGTGGCGACCGCATGCTACCCGGCAAGGTGGTGAAGCAACTCGACCTGTTCGCGGTCGAGGTCAGCGATCCCAGCGGT
>JABGQJ010000646.1:0-960 GCA_018648945.1 Victivallales bacterium | reverse complement strand
CACCAGTTCAAGCACCACAGCGGCGCCCGCTTCGGCGAGGACTACCGGATGATCGCTCTGGATCACGTGTTCCACAGCTGGGTGCGGCGCGTCCGGTTCGTGGACTACAGCCAGGCCATCCGCACCTGGCTCTGCGGGTTCAACACCTTCTCGGATATCCTCCTGGAGGGGAACGCCGGGCACATGTCGATCACCAGCAGCAGCTCCTACGGCAATTTCTTCGCCTACATCCGGGAGTATGCCGATACGCACCATGGCTTGGGTGTATCCCGCTCCGGCGTCAACTCCGTGTTCCTGCGTTGCGTGCAGTACGCGAGCATGGAGGCGCATTGCGGCTACCCACGCGCCACCCTCTACGACCTGAACGAGGGGCGATTCACGCCACGCGGGGGGGGTGCCAAGTTCTTCCCCATGCACGACAAGGGCCTCGCTTTCTGGAACTGGCGCGTGACCGAGCCGGGCACGTTCGACTTCTGGCCTTTGGGCAAGGCCTACGGCTACTTCCTGCGACCCGTCGTCGTGGGGCTACACGGCGAGCCCTTCGAGATTCCGGACCAGGAGACAGACCTTGCCGCCTACGAGTCACCCGGCACGCCCGTGACTCCCGATTCACTCTTCGAGGCCCAGCTTGCCGACCGACTAGGTGCCCTGCCTGAGTGGCTGCACGAGGCAAGCGAATCCTTCGAGCGAGTCAGCCGACATTCTGGCCTTCGAATCCAGGAACCCACCGACCACAGCACGCACCCGCTGGGCAGACCAATCAAGGTCGATCTCGCCCTTCGTCCCGGCATGGACCAGAAGCATGTAGTCAAGGCCGAACTGCTCGCCTCCAACACGAGCCGCTGGGATGGCTTCCAACCCGTGGGAAACACCGACGGCAGCAGACTGCGCATCCCCTTCGCTCCTCCCCAGGCTGGCGTTTGGGTGCTGAAGGCCAAGCTGACCAACTCCCGAGGCGAG
>JABGQJ010000645.1 GCA_018648945.1 Victivallales bacterium | reverse complement strand
GATCTTCGCGGTATCTTCGCCCGCCACGCCCACCATGTTCTGAGTCAGCAATAGAGCGACGCCATGGGCGCGTGCTACTCCTGTCCTGCCTGGACTCGGCCTCGCTTGCCGCCGAAGAAGCGCCGGAAGACCTCTGCCGCCTCCGGGTTGTTGAGCACGGCATTGAGCGAGCAGACATGCACCCGCGAACAGCCGCCATCCAGGATCGCCTGCAGCTCGGCCGCCAGACGTCTTCCTGACTTGACCGGGTCCTTGCCATAGCCGATCAGGGCGGCCCCATGCGGTCTGGAATGGTAGCGCTTGGCCTCCGTGGCAATGACCCGGGCGTAGGCGCGGATCTTCTCCTCGCTCCAGAATGGCTTGAAGAACCAGGCCGCCGTCTGGCCGCACACATCCAGATCAAGGTGGTTACCGTAGAGCGGTTGAGGAAGGTACACGGGATAGATATGGGTGATCACCGGCCCGTCGGGCTTGACCGTTCGTGCGTAGGCGGCAAGGCGATTGTTGAAGTCCACCAGCGTCTCGAACGAGAAACGCTCAAGCGAGACTTCCCGCGACATCTCCGGGTGTTCCTTCCGGTACGCGGCAAGCTGACTCTGGGACACGGGGCAGTGGCAGCAGCGGTAGTTCCGGTAGCCGATGTAGTCGAAGGCCACGCCTCGGATCCCGGGCACGCGCAGCATTTCGTCGACCTGTTTGCAGAACGCCCTGAAGACGCGCGGGTCGTGGAAACACAGGAGCGGCGTGGTGAGGACTTCCACCTCGTTCACGGGCTCGCCGCCGAACTGGTACTGGGATTTGCCGGGGGTCTTGTCCGCCTCGATGCGCTTCAGGGTTTCGTCTTCTGCCGGAGCCATGACCTGGAGCGGCGGCGCGTCGTCGGGATAGGCCTTCTCCCAGGCCGGGAGATCGCCCAGGTAGAGCCACGCGTAGACCCCGATGCCGTGTTGCTTGCCCAGCGTGATGAAGCTCGCGAAGTTCTCCGCGTTCTCGTGGTGGACGACCAGTTCCCCAAAGCCGGCCGCCGCTGCCTTGGGTACCACATCTGCGGCTTTGCCTCCACCCCAGCCGGTGAGGATGCGAGTCGCATCCGGGCCGGGAAGCGGCTGGGCCAGAACCGCGAATCCGCCAGCCATAGCCAGCAAGAACGGGACAGTGAAGACGTTCATACCCAGGTCCTTCCTGTTTGTCGTCCCAACTTCGGCGAATGCCCTATACAGCGTGCAGCATGCTCACCGTTGTCCTAGCCAGGATACAGCCCGGTTCCCCCTCCTGCCAGTCCCGTCGCCCTGGCTCCACATGGGTTCCCTCATTCTCCCGCGCGGAAGGTCACCGGCTTGAAGATCGTCTTGGTGCTGCCGATCCGGAACCCGAACTTGGCCACGTGCATTCGGCCTTCCTTGCCCGCTGCGTTCGGCCCGAAGGTGATGTTGCCGCCTCTCCCATTCCGGGGGAACAGCTGCGTATAGGGCAGACGGACGAGCTCCTTCCCATCCATTTCGAGCGCAAGCTGTCCGTTGGCACCGCCAGAGTGGACGAGCCGGTACCAGTGGAAGCCGTCGGTGGTGTCGAAGGGCACCTTGCGGAGGACGATGTGCGCATCGCCGCGCGAACTCATGATACCGACACTGGTGGCATTCATGAACAAGGCTGCGCCGCGTCCGTTGTCCGGGCGGATGAAGCTCGACAGTCCGTAGTTCGGCTCCGTGCCCTGGTCGACCACCCGGAACCACGCCTCGAGGCACCAGTCCTCGCGGTCGGGCCAGGTCACGTCGTACCCGTAGGAGGCGTTCGACTGGCGAGCAGCCACGCTGTGCAGGTCCAGGTACCTGAGGCCAGCCTCTTCAGCAACCGTGCACCTCGACGCGTCACCGCGAGCCACTGCCTTCCGTTTGCCTGGCAGCTTCGCGTCGTCGGGCTTGAGCCCGTTGGCCGCACCGACATCGTAGCTGAGCACGGCGTTGGTGGGGCCGACTGTCGGGTCTGGGAGGTAGGAGTAGAGGTCCGCATTCTTCAGGAAGAACCGGAACTTCTTTTCCGCCGTGGCCTGCCCTTTGGGCAGCTTCTTTGTCTTCCAGGTCAGCTGGTGTTGCACGGCATCGCCGCTGAATGGGGCACAGTCGTCTCGCGAGAAGCCCGGGATCACCTGGTTGTGCCTGTCGAGGACTTCGGCCACCACGTACCCCCCGGGCCCCGTCTTGGCGTTGATCGTGACCGTCGGGGTCTGGAACAGCTCCCGGCGGCTGATCAGGCTGCCTTCGGACGCGTCCGCGTGCATGGAGCAGAACCCATCCAGACGCAGGACAGCAAGGCCGATCGCGGCTTCGGCAGGTCTCTTTCCCTTGCGGCTCACGCTGTTGTGCGGCCCGTCCCAGCCGCCGTAGTAGAAATACAGCTTGTCGCCGACCTGGACCGGCGCGGGCGCCGTGTAGATCATGTCGCTGTCGAAGGTGCCCTTCGGACCATGCGGAATGAACTGCCCACGTTGCGGTGGTCGCGTCCAGTGGACCAGATCCCAGCTCCAGGCCAACTGCACGTCCATGGTGCAGGGGCTGTCCATCTCCGCTTCGTACATGGTCTTGGCGGTGTAGCCACTGTTCTTGAACCAGCGGGCATTGTAGATCCACGGCAAGCCGATGTAGAGGCCCTGGTAGGGAAACGCCGGCATCCCATAGACCTGGGTCGCATCGGGGTCCAAGTCATCGGCCCCGAAGACGGCGCCATTGTACGGCTTGGTCCAGGTGAGCCCGTCTCGTGAGGTGGCCACGCCAGCAGCTCGGCCACGGCGGTTGCCGGTCTTCAGCGTGCTCACGTACTGGGCTTTGTAGGGGTCGTAGAAGAAGTTCAGCACATCGCTGGACGCAAAGAGCGCCGTCCGTGCGGTTTCCTTGACGAACGCCCAGCGCAGCCCATCCGGCGAGAAGGCGGCGCGGGCGTGGCGGTACTCCTGACCATAGCAGAACAGCACATACCGCTTGTTTGGATCCGTCTCCCAAGGCCGCTTGATCACACTCGGGTTGTGGCACTTCCCGCCACCCCTATACAACTCCGGGGCCTCGATCTCCGCCGAGTCCTTGAGGAAGATGTTGTTGTCCTTTGAGCCCTCGAACTCCACCAGCCCCAGCTTGGGCCTTGTCCAGTTGATGCCGTCGGTCGATTCGGCGTAGTGGTTCGTGTAGCCGCCCTGGTAGCTGTGGTACCACATGCGCAGCTTGTTCTGGTCCCACATGACCGTGCCGTACAGGTAGGGGCCGCTCCCCTCGGACGCGTGTGTCTTCGGGAGGACCGGCTGGTTGCCGTGTCTGCGCGCCGCATGGAACACCCGGGTCAGCCCCGTCTGCTGCTCGACCACCATGCCGTCCAGGAACAACCGCCGCCACGGCCCGGACGGCCCTCCGGTCACTAGGTTCCGGGCTGGTGGCGTCACGGGCGCCGCCACCACGCTCGCGAACATGCTTCCGACAATCGCCAGTGCCACGGCTTTGCGGTTGATCAGTGGGGTCACGGTGCTTTGCCTCCCGGTTGGGCTCACGGGGATCCGCTTCGCTGCGCTGAGGGAGAGAGTAGCGTGGGCAGGCCGTGGGTGCAAAGAGTCGGGCTCAGTAATCCAGAGGCACGTTCTGCTCTCTCAGGAGATCACGCAAGACGTCGGTGTCCACGTTCCGGGGCTCGACCCCCTGCTGGGCCGCCAGGGCGGCGGCGGTGCCGGCGGCTTGGCCAGTGGCGAAGCAGGGGACGATCAGGCGGAGGGTGTTGATGGCCAGGTAGTCACCGGAGATGCAGCGCCCGGAAATGAGGAGCCCGTCGATGCCCTTGGGGACCAGGCAGCGGTAGGGGATGTCATAGTGCAGGCCGGGAACGCCGTACAGTTCGTAGCCGAGCAGGTAGGATCCCAGGCGAGCGATGCCGTCGGGGAAATGGCGGCTCGCCTGGATGTCCGCATCGGTGATCGCGTATTCGCCATGCACCCGGCGGCTCTGGCGCACGCCGATTTGGGGGAACGTCTTGGCCACGCGGGCATTCTCGTAGCCGGGCATGTTCTCGCGCAGGTACATGAGGGCCGCGTAGCAGTCGCGGCGGAACCGGTTCTCGGCCTCGGTCAAGGCCACGGGGTCCGTGACATCCACGTCCTTCATATACCAGCTCTGGCCTGGCAGGCGGTCGTTGTTCAGGGCCTTGGCGGCAGCGAGGATCTCGGCGGCCTTGTCGGGGTTCTCCTTGGTGAAGGCCTTCATCCGTTCGGGATCGACGCCGCCGAGGCGGCAGCCGAGGGTCACGTCGTGGGTCTCGTTGTCGTAGCCGCAGCCGGCGCGGAACGCGAGATCGCCGTCGGCGGTGGCATCGATCGTGACCTTCGCCCGCACGGCGACGCGGCCTTGTTTGGTTTCCAGAAACGCCCCGCGCACAGCGCCGTCCTCAATGATTGGGTCGCAGACCATGG
>JABGQJ010000644.1 GCA_018648945.1 Victivallales bacterium | reverse complement strand
CCATGTGGAACGGGGCGAACGCCAGCGCTTCAAGTTCATCGCCCGGCGTGATTCCTACCACGCCACGACCCTCGGCGGCAGTTCCGTCACGGGTCTGAAGTGGTTCCGCGAGTACTTCGAGCCGTTGATGCCGGGGGCCCTGTTCGTCCGTGCGGCGCGCGACCGTGACCGGCCTGCGGGCGTGTCGTCAGAGGCCTACGCCGGGCAGTTGCTCGCAGAGATCGAGGAGCTCATTGCTCAGGAGGGGGCCGACACCATCGCTGGGTTTATCATGGACCCGCTGCCCGGGTCGAACACCGGCTACCCGCTGCCGCCGCAGGGCTACCTCCAGGGCGTGCGCGAACTGTGCGACAAGCACGGGATCCTGCTGATTTTCGACGAGGTGCAGAGCGGGTTCGGCAAGACGGGCAAGTGGTTCTTCTGCGAGCACGAAGCGGTCACGCCGGATATCATGACCTTGGGCAAGGGGCTCACGGGCGGCTACATCCCACTGGGGGTCACCGTCACGACCCCACGGGTGGCGGACGTCTTCCGCCAGGGCCCCGGCAGCGAATTTCGCTCCGGTAGCACCTACGGTGGCCACACCGTTGCCTGCACGGCGACCCTGGCCAACATCGGGATCATCGAACGCGAGGGGCTGGTCGAGAACGCACAGCGCATGGGACAGCTCTGCCGCCAGCGGTTGGCTGCCATGCAGAAGCGCCATCCGGTCATCGGTGAGGTCAGTGGCGTTGGGCTGCTCCTGGCGGTCACCCTCGATGCCGATGCCGAGGTTGGCACCTGGATCCGCGACTGGTGCTGGCAGAACGGCATGATTCTGCGCAACAACGGCAACATCCTGGTCCTGGCTCCCTCGCTGATCATCACTCGCGAGCAGGTCGACGAGATGCTGTGGCTCATCGACCAGGCACTCGTGGCGGCGGTCAAAGAGTTTGGCCTGTGAGCAAACGTCCCGGCAATTCGAGGGTGCTTCCGCCCTACGAGGACCACATCCGGCTGTGGGCCGACGAGCTCCGCGCCTGGGTGCCGGACGCGATGTTTGACAGCCATGTACACATTGGGCCGCCGCAGGCGGTCGGCCCGATCGCGCCCGAACGCCGGTCCCGCGCCCTGACGACATTCATGAGCCTGTCCTGGGAGGAATTGCTCGACACCCACGCGGCGCTCTATAGCGGCAAGACCATCTGTGGTCTGGTCGCCGTTCCCTTCCCGCAGCGCGAAGTGAACGGCGACACGGCCAACGACTACATCATCGAGACCATGAAGCGCGACGCTCGGGTGCAGGGGTTCCTGGTGTCCGAACCCACGGATGCGCGGTCCGCAGTGGCTGCTTTCGAGAGAGCGTTGCGGGCCGGGGTGCGGTTCAGTGGCGTCAAGCCCTATGCCGACCGGCTGGGCAAGAGCAACTTCAAGGCAACGATGGCGGAGTTTCTGCCCGACGACCTGCTGGAGTTCATGGACCGCGAACGCCTGGTCATGCTGCTGCACACCTCCGGCCTGGGCGTGGTCACGGATGACGTCCAGAACTTCCTCCGACGCATGGCCGACCGGTACCCGCACATCCGTGTGCTGCTGGCCCACATGGGACGTTATGTGAACGACCAGCAGTTCCTCTCTTTCATGGACACCGACGTGCTGGCAACCTGCCCGACGCTGTATCTGGAGATGTCCTCCGCGAGCTGTCCCGAAGTGTACGACCGCGTGCTGCGGTGCGAATGGTTGCACTCGCGCCTGCTGTTCGGGTCCGACCTGCCGTTTGGTATGATTAGCGGCGTCGAGCAGTGGTCCGACACGCACGGTGCCATCTTCCTGACCCGCGACACCTACCCCTGGTCGGATCCCGCCATGAACGCGGAGTTCGCGCAGCAGCGGCAGCGGTTGACCTACAATACGTACCACTGCATCCAGGCCCTCAAGGAGGCGCTCGCCCGGCAAGGCTACGAGCCCGCCCGGGCGGAGCAGCTCAAGATGGACGTATTCTGCGGCAATGCGCTGCGCCTCTTTGGATGCGACCCGGTGGGCAACACCAACGGCAGGACATAAGGAGAATCCCATGTTCCGACTGCTACAAGACCAAGATGTCGATGTGCTGAGCCGCGGCGTGTTGCAGGTGCTGGAACGCGTCGGGTTCCAGGTGGACAATCGGGAGATTCTGCAGGCGCTCAAGAGTGCCGGTGCGGTGGTGGACTTCGACGAGCATACCGCCCGGTTCCCGCAGTCCATGACCGAGAGCTTCGTCGCTGGTGTTCACGCCGAAGACAAGCAGGAATGGACGCGCCAGGTCGCCGGCATGGGCGAGAATACCAAGACCGCCTTGTCTGGCTGGGTTCCGTATGAACAGGGGGTGGAACTCAAAGCACCCTATCCGCCGCACCTTTTCCATCAGCTGGCCACGTTCTACTATGACGACGAATGCCAAGAAAAGCGCAAAGGCAACCGTGAGGACTTCATCCGTCTGATTCGGTTTGGCGACATGGTGCACCCGGAGGACGGTAGCGGGCATTCGCTCAACCTCACCGACGTGACCCCGGAAGTCGAGCCCCTCGAAGCCGCCCTGTGCCAGCTCGAGTATTCGCACCGCCCGCGCGGAGTGTACGTGCATGACGTGCGCCAGATCGAGTACCTGCTTGAGATCGAGGCGATCTTCGGGATCGAGGACCCCCACTGGCACTGGATGGCCAACATCTGTCCGAACTCGCCGCTGAAACTGGACAAGACGGTCGCCGAGCGCTTTCTTTACATGATCAAGAGCGGGCACTACCCGGCCAAACTGGCGGCGATGCCCGTCAGCGGCGTGAACATGCCGGTGACCACGGGTGGCGGAGCCGTGATCGTGGCTGCTGAGTTCCTGGCGCTATGGATGGCGGCGCGCGCCATCGTGCCGACCGTGCCGCTCACCGGTCTTGTTGTCAGCGGCACCATGGACATGCACAGCGGCCAGGTCTCGTTCAGCGCCAACGATGCGCTGCGCTGCCGGCTTGCCTGCGCCGAGTTCCTCCGCGCGTGGACCGGCATTGCGGTGAGCCCCTCCATCGGGGAGTGGACGCCAGCGCCCCGGACTGGCATGTTCGCCGCCCTGGAGAAGGCGAACGCCGCAATGACCGTCGCGGCATTCACCGGCTTCCACCCCGAGATTGGGCTGGGGCACCTGGACTCCGGTCTGACCATCAGCCCCGTGCAGTTCCTCATCGAACGGGAACTGACGGCCGGCATGGGCTTTCTCGAACACCGTGCCATCGACGAGGCCAGCCTCGGCCTGGACAGCATCGAAACCGTCGGCTTCGGGTTAGACCGCAACTTCATGGAGGAAGACCACACGATCCTGCATCTGCGCGAGGAATCCTGGATGCCGCAGCTCTACGGACGCAACGGTTGGACGCCGGAAGAGGACCAGGCGGTGAAGGACAAGGCGTTGGCGAAGGTCCAGGAACTGGTGGCCGCGCACCGCAAGCCGACCGGCCGCGAGGACCAGCTTGCGGCGGCCAGGGCCGTGGTCGAGCGCGCTCGGCGGGAACTCGCAACGTGACCCTTGGCCGAAAGACGACCGATAGTGGGAGCACCCGACGATGGGCGACAAGATCAAGATCGGACTGATTCGCTGCGACACTCACGGTTACTACTACGGCTGCATGATGGACGATGCCGACCCGCTGGTGCTACAGGCAAACAACTACGTCTGCCATCACTACTTCAGCGGCATCTACACCGCCGCGCGCCTGACCATGCCGCGCGTCGAAGGCTTCGAGATCACCAAAGTCTGGGACGAGAAGCCGGAGAGTGCCCGACGCTTCAGCGAGACCTTCGGTGGCCGACCACAAGTCTGCGAGGCATTCACCGATCTGGCAACAGGTGTGGACGCCATCTTCATTGCGGACTGCAACGGCAGCGGCAACGACCACCTGCGTCTGGCCGAACCCTTCCTCCGGGCGAGGATCCCCATTTTCATCGACAAGCCGTTTGCCTCGCGTCTGGCAGATGCCGAAGCCATCGTCAAGCTGGCGGAGCAGACCGGCACGCCCATGTTCAACGCCTCGATCCTGAGCTACGTTCCGGCGGCTGACTTCTTCAAGAACCGTTTTGTCGAACTGGCGCACGCCTACTGGCCGGTACCGGGCAAGCTGCCTGAGATCCCGCTCGGGGTGGGGGTGGTCAAGGGCGTCGGCGGCGCCTTTGCCCAGGAACTTGAGGGGCAGGAGCTGGCTGGCGACTTCGAGAGCAGGATGGCGTACCTGATCCACGGTGTCGCCCTGGCGGTGAATCTGTTCGGCGACGATGTGGAGTGGGTGGAAACCATGGGTACGCTGCCGCTGGAGTACCTCCACCTGCACCTGGCGTCTGGGCGCGAGGTGATGATCCTGAACACGACCAGCGACACCTTCCCCGAATCCTGCACCTTCTACGCTTCGGCCTACGGCAAGTATGGCGAGGTCCACTCCCTGCCCATCGGCGACCCGGAATTCCT
>JABGQJ010000643.1 GCA_018648945.1 Victivallales bacterium | reverse complement strand
GAACGTGCTATCGACCTCTCTGCTGATGTGGTTCCTCACCGCCACCATCCATCTGCTTCTGCTGGTGGCATTGGTCATGGGGGTCGGACGCCTCTTCCGGCACCGGCTTCCCGCCGCCTGGCGTCATGCGCTGTGGGCGCTGGCGTTGGTGCCGCTGCTATGCCCGACCTTGCCATCATGCCCCTGGAGCCCGCTCAACCTGTTGCGCGTTTCGCGACCGAGTGGCTCGGGCTTTCCTGCCGTAGCCTGGACTGCGTCGCTGTCTCCAGCTGCGGCTGTGCCGGACCAGGCTCTGCCGCCTGCGGTAGTGTCACCTGGTGCCCCGGCCCCCCAGGTCGGAACAGCGTGGGTTACGTTGCCGAATGTGCTGGTCTCGCTGTGGTTTCTCGGCGCCATTCTCCTCTTCCTGCGCCATCTCAGCGCGGCCACTGCCTTCCGGCGTCGAGTGCGGGATGGACACGCCGTCGATGATGCGGACCTGTTGGCGGAGTTGGCGGCGTGCTCTGCCATCCTCGGGCTGCGCCGCCGCGTGCGGCTGGTGGAGACCGATGCGGTCGCGTCCCCAGCTCTCAAGGGGCTGTTCCGGCCCATGATCCTGTTGCCGCCAGGACTGATGGGAGGGCTCTCGCTTGAAGAGCGGCAGTGTGTGTTTTTCCACGAACTGGCCCACGTGCGTCGGCACGACCTGGCTACGGATTCCCTCTGCGGGGTCTTGCAGTTGGTCCACTGGTTCAACCCGGCGGTTCTCCTGGTTGCGGCCCGGCTTCGGGCCACCCGGGAAGCTGCCTGCGATGCGCATGTTCTGGAGTCCAGCCAGGCGAAGGTCGAGTCCCGGCGCTATGCCCACACGTTGCTGAAGCTGGCCTCTGACGCTCGCCCTATCCCCGCACTCCCCGCCCTGGCCGGCATGGCAGAGAGAACGTCGGGCCTCGAAGCACGCCTGGTGTCCATCACGGCATTCCGCCCAAGCAGGAGACGCCACCATGTGCTGGGACTCTGCATGGTGGTGTTGATTGCGCTCGTGGGGCTTTCCCGAGGACTCGAACCAGTCGTGCCGGTGGTGGCGAAGGAGGCCAAGGATCTCGCTTCTGGCCCGGTTCCGGTTCCGCCCCCGGCTGCCGGGAAGCCGAGCCGGGAGCAGATCACGGTCTCATCCCGCTTCCTCGACGTGAGGGGCGATACTCCCAATCAGGTCAAGAAGATGCTGGCTCTTCTGGCCCCGCCGCTGGCTGCCCGACTCAAGGTCCCCGGACTGGACCTGGCGGAGGGAATCGTGCTTTCTGCCGTTGACACGAAGAAGCTGCTGGGTCGCAGCGAGAGATTGGGGCTCGATGTGTTGTCCTCGCCGAAAGTCACAACCGTGCATGGGGCGAGCGCGATCCTTCGTATGGTCGAGGAAAGCTACTTGCCGACAGGTTGGGAACAGCGGATCAACGAGAAGACTGGGAGGCCCTTTCCCGTACCGGTATTCAAAGAGGCGACCGACGTCGGCTGCATTTTGGAGGTGACTCCGCGGCTTGCCGATGGCCCGGGGGCTGTCGATCTCGACCTGGCCGCCCGAGTCGTGGAACACCGCGGCTGGTGCAAAAAGACGGTACAGGCTGTCGGGCATCCGGAGATTGAGCTCCGTGCCGATATGGCCATCATTGTCACCCGTCGGGCCAAGAGTCGGCTTGTCATCCCGCGTGGCGGCAGTGCCTGCCTGGTCACCAATATCGTCAGCGATACGGTCAAGTGGGAGGACAAGGTCCCCATCGCCGGAGACATTCCCTTCATTGGCCGGGCTTTTCGCAAGCGTGGCGAGAATACCGTCTTCAAGGGCCTTCTCGTCGTAGTCACAGCCCAGCACGTCACTGAGGCGGGGGTTCCCAAGTAGCCTCCCGCCGTGGCCGGGAGCGCCGGCTTCCAGCCGGCATCTTCTCCCTTTTCCCGTAGGCGCGGGCGGAGCTGGGGGAGTGCACCGGGGCCCGGCGCACCTACCTGGGAGCCGGAGCGGCCGGGAGCGTGCGTTGCGCGCGGGGGCTCATCGCTACTTGGTGCCAATGCCCAGAGCGACGAGCTGGAATGGACGCAGACGGAGGGAGACTTGGCCGTCGGCAAGCGAGGCGGGGGTCTTGGTGGCGAGTTGGGTGACCTTGCCGGTCTTGGGTAGCCGAACCTTGGCGGTGACCTCCTTGTAGCCGGTGTTCACGATGGCCAGGTAGGTGCCATGCGCGGGGGTGTCGATCTGCCGGACCACGACGGATGCGTCATCAGCTGCCTTGGCGAGGACCTTGCTGGGCAGGGCCGGTAGCGCTAGGTAGTTGGCGTTGAAGTCTCGCACGTAGGTGGGGAAGCCGCGTCCGAAGTTGCCGCCGACTAGGTAGCCGATCTGGGTGGGATCGCCATTGGCCACGGCCATCGCCTCGGCCATCATGCAGTAGGGACCAGCGCGTTCGATATCGGCGATGTAGTAGTCGAGGATGGGCTTGTCCTTCCCATCGAACATCATGTGTTCGTTGAGCGGGTGGTGCCGGATTGTGGTGAGCCCAGCCGGCGAACGGAAGCGGTCGAGCGTCTCTGGGGAGGAGACGGTGTAGAGCCGGTTGATGGCGTGTGCCAGCATGACACCGGGGATTTCGCGGTAGGTGTCGGGATCGTCGGCGGGTCGAGCGTGCTGGTTCTCCCAACCACCCCAGTTCAGGCCGGGGGCGAGCAGACCGTTCAGGTACAGCCCTTGGTCGGCCACTTGGCGGGGGGTCAGGAGGGCCATGGGGCTGTTCTTCACGTGGTGCTGGGACTGGCC
Organism: Victivallales bacterium; assembly: GCA_018648945.1. The sequence goes on along the minus strand of JABGQJ010000643.1, from coordinate 1,679 downwards.
GAGGAGGGCTTGCCAGGCATCTGGTGTGTCGCTGACGAAGCGGGCGTCCCAGGAGCCGAAGCCGACGCCGGGCTCGGCGGGACAGCCAGTGTAGAGCACCTGCGCATTCTCGATGCCGCCCTCGCGCAGATGGTCGCGCATGGCGGCGAAGAAATCGCGCCGTTTGGTCTGCCACCAGGCCAGGTAGCGGGCGTAGAGCTTGGGATCGGCCTTGAGCTCGTCGCGGGTCACCGGCTTGCCCTGGTTTGCTTCGGTTGCGAAGCGTTGGCGGGTGGGGTCGCCGAATCCCACGGGCATCTGGGAGCGGGGGCGAATCCAGATGCCTGCGAAGGTGGCCTTGTCCTGCAACTGGATGACGGTGCAGTCTAGCATCTTCTGGAAGTCGGTGTAGGTGTCGGGATCGGTGATGTCGGCATTGGCCGACTCGATCCACTTGATGTGCGTGTAGGCATCGTCGCGGGTCAGGGGTTTGCAGCGTCGCTGGAAGCCGAGGCCCTTGCTGCCCTTGCTGCCGCTGTATTCGTAGTAGGGCAGGACCTCGAAGCCGTATTGGCCCATCATGCCGACGATTTGCGCCCAGAAGCCCTTGGTGCGGGCATCGTGGTAGACCCACTCGTTGCCACCGTGGAAGGCGGGATCCCAGTGCTGACAGGCACCGAATTCCAGGAGATCCTTGGCGTAGGTGTTCATGCCCAGGAAGCGCATGAGGTCGGCCTTGTACCGATACCAGTCCAGCTCGTGGGTGACGCCGCGCTTGGTCGGATCCTTGTCGGCTACGACCCCATCGGCCATTTCCTCGCGCCAGAACAGGCGACGGTGGGGCAGCTCCTTGGGAGGGAGGTTGAGCGGCTGGGCCAGCTGGTCGGGATCAAGCACCTCGTAGAGGCGGATCGAGCGCACGGCAATGCCCTTGGAGAGCGGCTGGTTGCGGGTAGGGAACTGGCAGAGGGTTACCTCAAAGCCGTCTTCGGGGGTGAGGGGGCGGACGGCGGCACCACGGGGCAGCCCCTTCTGTGGGAAGCGGTCGTGGAGGCGGAAGAGAAGCGTCCAGTTCTCCCACTTGCCGGAGAGGGGCACGTTCAGCGACTCCACGAGGCCGTTAACGTACTTGGCGTGCATGGCATCGCCCAGCGACAGCCCGGTGTGGAAGCCCCGCGAGGTCTCGTTGCCCCCGTTGATGATGGTCATGCTGCGGGGCGCGTCTTCGGGGTATTCCACGGCGAGGACATAGACGCCGCCCGGACGCAGCAGCTTCTGGCGACCGATCCGGTAGCTGATGTAGGAGCCGCGCTTGGCGACCGTGGGCATGACCCGGCAGGGTTGCCCCAGGAGCGTGGCCTTGCTGCTGGCGCCCGCCGGACTCTCGGAAAACTGGTGCGCCTCTTCCTCCTTCGCACAGATGATCTCGTCCACGAGGGACAGCTTGCCGTAGGGGGGCATGGTGCTGAGGGGTCTCTTGAGGGCCTCCGCGCGCGCCTTTGCCAGGGCGGCCTGCCGTTCGTCCTCCAGCCGCTTCTTCTCGGCCCGTTCTGCCTGTAGCGCCTGCCAGCCTTTCGGGGAATAGGCATCCAACGCGATCTCGGTGAAGATGGCCGAGGGTTGGCGCAACTCGATCCGCAGGTAGCGAGTGGCACGGTCCACGGGCAGGGAGCGCCAGCCCATGTAGCGGGTGGTCTTGA
>JABGQJ010000642.1 GCA_018648945.1 Victivallales bacterium | reverse complement strand
TCAGTCGCCCTCTGGAATGCCCTTGGGAGAATCGCACGATGATACGCGGAGCTCTTCTGATGCTGACAGCCGCCGTGCTCTTGCCTGCCTACGGGGCGCCTGACGTCGCTGCGACGGCTCGGGCGATTCGGACCGAGGCCCTGATGGCCAATGCGGGGGAGGAAGGGCAGCCGCTGCCTCTGGCTACTGCCTGGTGTACGGGGAGTCACCGCTGGTCGACAGGCTGGCGCCCCATCCACCAGCTTGCCCTGATCGAGCGTGGACACTTCCTGTTGCCGTGGTTCGCCCATCCCTCGCGAGGCCAGGAACTGGACGAAAAGGGGGAAGCGGCTTTCAAGGACTACTACGAGGCCGCAGTCAGGCGGGCGGCCGAACTGAAGCTGCCGCTCACCTTTGTTTCGACCCAGTGGGAATCGCTGCTGAGCCGTCCGCCATGGGTCGATCTGCCAGCGGAGCAGAACCCGAATGTCGTCGGCATCGACGGCAAGATCGCCAAGAAGGTCAGTCCCTTTGGCCCGGTAGCGCCCTGGCGGGAAGTCGGCAGGAGCTGGACGGATTCGGCTCGCATGCGGTTGCTACAGGAATGGTACCCCGATCCGCCTCGGGTCATTTTTCTCTCCAACAACGAGCACGGGAAACTGCGCTGGCACAAGGCGGAGACGTCGTCGCGGTACATGAAGACCTACGGCACAGGCCGCAGTGCGGACTTCAAGCGCAAGGTGGTGGGCAACGGCTGGGTCGAGCGCTACCGGGCGCTGCAAGGCGGCATGCGCACGGGCCTGGTCAGCCCCGAATGGCGGCAGGCGGCCCGCTTCGTGGGCTATGGCGGGGGGGCGCCGGAATTCCTCGGTCGCTGGGGTGGCTGGGTGCACTACTCCCTGCACACCAAGGACCGGATTACCCCCTATCCGGCAATGTGGGACGGCAGCAGTCCCTCCTACTACACGCATGACTGGTGTCCGACGACAGACCACACGACGTGGAGCCCCCAGCTTGAGTTCATGAACACCGTCTTTGCCAAGCAGCTGGGGTACAAGCTCAATCCTGACTGGTGGTATGAGTTCAGTACATGGGATGGGCACGAGTGGCCCTGGCGCAAAAAGACACCCTCCAAGGTCATGGTCTATGAACAGGCGGACCAGGTGTGGAATCCGGAACGCTACGAGGGGTTCATCCAGTTCGGCATGTGGCTGATGCGGCCGCGGGCGGTACGTGAGTATCGCGGCTGGACCACGCCGTGGGACAAGGCCGAGCCCTACTTCCTGGCGATCTCGTCTGCGGTGGATCGCGTGCATCGGAACGCGACATTGCGTCAGTGGTGGCGGCACGGGAAACTGGTCCCCAACCGGGCGAGGAAGCACCCCTACCAGAGCGGGATTCCGGCAGAACTCCAGGATGTGGATCGCTGGTTCCTACTCGACTGTGATGTCAATCCACAAGAGTTTCCCTGGGATCTGCACTGGAAGATCCCGGTCTTCGCGTTGGCCCGGACCATCGGGGAGAAGCCCAACCGGCGGTGGCTCGTCTACGCCCATGCCCCGCTTGGGGAGCGCCAGGCCGTGAAGGTGACCATTCCGGAGTACGCGGACATTACCATCGATGTGCCCCCCGTCGGCGTCTTCTATGAGATCGACGAAGCGACCAATACCGTCAAACGTGTCCCTCCAGCCTAGATCATTCACGCGCTTCGTAGCGAGAGCGTGTAGTGTGCTGCATCTCAGCCCGTTGTGCCGGGTTGCCGGGCGCAGGCGTGTTGGAACCCGTCAAGGTCGGCGTTCTGGCACAACGGGCTGAGATGCAGTGCAATCCGGGTTCGCAGTAGATTCGCGTGAATAATCCAGGCTATACACCCCGCTGCCCTGACGCGACTCATTGCCACACACGCCCGCGTCGACTCTCCCCAAACCACAAGCCGCCCCCCCGCCCCCTCCCTCGCATTCCTCTTCTTTCGACACTATTCTCTGCCTGTGGCAACGAGCAGCCGCGCCAGTACATCATGGGGTCCCGTCATGCGAGCCGGGCGACCTCGAGACAGATCTAACCACTGTGCGCGACGGTTTGGCACAGGCCATGGGCCGCGGGGTCAAGCTGATGTCGTTCCCCAACAAGGCCGCCCGCTCCGCGAGAGCCATCTGGAAGCAACTCCGTGATGCCGCTTTGGCAGACGAGAACTGAGGACCACCAATGAGTCATAGTCACGGCACAGCAACGGATCTCGGCCCCGAGGCCGTTGCGATCCTAAAACGCGGTTTGGGCGAGCTTCTGAAGATGACCGAAGGCTTGGGGTTCGAGCCCCTGACCAGCAAGCGCTATCCCTTGCCGTTGGCCATTGCGGTCTATGGCGATGTACCAGAGCCCTCAGTCGTGCGGCCCGATGTGGAGAAGCACCTGCACAGCGACCCGGTCGCCGCTCTGGAGAGCGCACTCGTTCTACTGGAGCTCGCGCAAGCCAACGCGGCGGGTACGGTTGAGACGATACCCGACGACGGGCAGTTCCTGAGCCTGGCCTTTTCTTCGAAGCGCCTCAACGGCTGGATTGCACTACTGGGCGATGGCGACCCCGACGAGGCGAAGGAGGCGATCAACGCCCGGTGGCAGTTCAAGTTCATCGAAGGCCCCGGCCGGTTGGGGGGGCTCTACGCTCTGCTCAATCTCCTCTGCCGCTACGGGTTCGTCTACGGGCGGATTGCCCCCCGTGACAGCCATGGCATGGGCCATTTCATCGAGGACTGCACGCCCGGCCTTCTGGTCTGTCGCGGCGCCATGACCGACCTGGAGCTCACGCTCTCCCTGGCGGCGATGAAGCTGGGAGTGCCGGCTCTCGTCGCTCCCGATTTCCCCTTTGCGCTGGGCCGACGGGTCACCGCTGCCGGGCTGGCGGAGATTGCCGATGGCGTCACCCTATTCCCCAACATCCGCAAGCTCATGGATCTGCCCGAGCTGCCCCGGTTGCCTGACTGCCTCGACGCCCACAACGTCGGGGAGGAGTTCGAACCAGCCGAGGTCTACGGTGACACCGAAGAGAGCTACTACGTGTTCCGCAACGGTGAGGTCCCTGAACCAGGCGCGGTAGACGTGGTGGGTGAGCCGACCGGGGCCATGGGCGTGGTGCTCACCGCCGAGGCCGAGCCGCTCGATGCCTTCGACTGCCAGTGCATCGAGGCTGAGGCGGCGCGGACCCTCAACATGCTGCGCGGGCTGCGCACGCGTCCAGACGAGGACCGGCTGATCGTGGAAACCGCCCCGGATCAGGCCCTCGACCCCACACTTCTCGGCCAGGCTCTGATCGCTGCGGTGCGCCACGACTTCCCGCGAATCGAGAAGGTCTCGGCGCGCATCTGCTTCACTGCCCAGGATCTCGCCGCTGAGGTCGATGGCGTCCGCGCCGAACGGCTGGCGCGGCAGGAGGAAATCGCTGCCGCGACCGAGGAATCCATCGACGAGTTCGTCACCTGCGTGGGCTGTTCGCCCTTCGCGCCGGACCACGTCTGCATTCTCACGCCCGAGCGCATGCCGCAGTGCGGCCGTTCCTACGCGAAGATCAAGGCTGGCGCCCTCTACGGCTACGACGACATGAGCAACATCCACCACCGCGCCCAACACGCGGGCCTGAACTCCTTCGGCATGACGCCCAAGGGCGAGCTGCTCGACGCGGCGGCCGGCGAGTGGAGCGGAGTCAACGCGGCCGCCGCGCGGCTCACCGGTGGGCGCACGACGCGGGTGCAACTGCATTCGGTCGCTGCCGCGCCGCACACCGGTTGCGGATGCTTCCAGCTGATCATGTTCAAGACCGAGAGTCCCCGATCCGGCATCGCCATCATGGACCGCAAGTACCGGGGCAAGGCGCCCGACGGGCGGTCCTGGAGTGATCTCCACCATGCCCTCGGCGGCAAACAGGCGCCAGGCATGGCTGGCGCCGCCCCCAACTACCTGCGTAGCGGCAAGTTCCTGGCGGCCCACGGCAACTGGGATGCCGTCGTCTGGGTCAGCCCCGGAATCGCCGACGCCATGGGCGACGACCTACCCACCGGCATCGCCGTAGGACACGATCCCAACTGACCGGCAAAGGGAATCGCGGGGGCGGCCCTATGGTCTGCCCCGGCTGTTTGAGTGACGTTTCTGCGCTTAGGCCGTGTCGCTGCTCTTGCGCTTTGCATGAACCACCACGCAGAGCACCAGAACGCCGACCAGCAGACCAATCCCCAGCTTGCCGAGGCCGGTCCAGAGCTTCCAGATGCTGCCGATCGTGGCGAGAATGGCGGAGGGGAACACGAGTAGGTTCCAGATCCAGCGCGCCTTGCCCTTGGGCATGGCATCGCCGAGGAACTTGCGGCTGTTCAACAGGAAAGCGAAGGACAGATAGGCGATGGGGAGCAGCACGAACGCGATGTTCGAGGTGGGTACGGCCAGCCAGAACTGAGCCTTGCCACCGGTCCAGACGAATGGAGCCAGGATACCAACCAGCGGCAG
>JABGQJ010000641.1 GCA_018648945.1 Victivallales bacterium | reverse complement strand
TAAGCCGCGACCTTGTCTGGATCGGGCCGGATCACACCGGATCCCAGCCGAAGACGTCAGCGGAAACATCCAGCGGGTAAAGATCACTGGCAAAGGCCGGGCCCATCTGCTCGGCCAGAGCCTGGGGGGTCCAGCCGCCATCGCGATGGGTGCCCATCCGGACGTTGCGCGGGGCCACGCCTGCCTGGTACTGGGCGACCTTATGCCCCGCATCGCGGAAGCGTTCGTTGCCGGTCAGAGTCCAAAGCAGGAAGTGCCCTCGTGCCCAGGTGTGTCCGGTGCTGCGCGGGCCGGAGTTGAAGCCGCCCATGGCGCGGAAGCTATTGGGATAGTAGCCGCCGGTGTGGGCGATGCAGTGGACGTACGGGCGCCCGACATTGCTGGCGCTGGCGTCGTAGTGGGGGGTGTCCACGTCGCCGTTGTGCGCGGCGGCTTCTTCGGCGCGGTCGAGCATCCGCTGGTCGCCGGTGCGCAGGAAATGGATGCCGAGGGCAAACTGGGTGTCGTACTCCACATTCCCCCAGTTCCAGGTGCGTTCGCCGTACCAGTCGCCGAAGTTGAAGAAGCCGTATTCGCGGACCGTGTCGCGGCGACCGAGAAAGTCGTCGAAGGCCTCGTCCACGTTGCGCTCGTAGCGGATGAAGGCGCCCTCCTGGCGGGGTGTCATGGCACCCCAGGCGCCGCTGGCGCAATAGGCGGCGGTCGTGCAGGCAGCGAAGAGGGGTTGCTGGACCCAGGCATTGAAGTCGGCCGGGGGCGCCTGGCCGCTCAGATCGACGGCGAGTTCGGTGGTGAAGCGGGTGCCGGTGCGGACTTTGTAGGTGCCCTTGTCGCACCAGAAGTAGAGACGGTCCTCCAGCTTCTTGTCGGCCTCGCTCTGGTACTGGTCGGCGGGCAGGGGAGGGAGGAGTTGGACGCGGAGGGCCTTGCCGTCGGTCTGGAAGCCCTTGGGGTAGAGCTGCCAGAAGTCCCGCACTGCGACCGTGAGGGGACCGACTGTGCAGTAGCCGGGCGCGTGGCCCTTCTGGGGTTTGCCATCAAGCAGGAAGCGGTTGTCGTAGTCCTGGAGGAGACGCTTGCCGGCAGCGGTGCCGAACTGCGCTTGCCCTGGTGCCGCAAGGGGAAGCTCGAAACGGGCAATGTTGCTCATCTTGGGAGTCACGACATCGTTCTCCAGGGAGACTTCGAGACGCGCCCAGGATTGGTTGGCGTAGACGTGGACGCGGCAGAGGTAGCGCATCCAGGGCTTGCCTTCGGCATCGGCGAACTGGCCGCGCACGCGCACGGTCGCCCGCACCGGGCCGCGCTCTTCCACCACCATCTCCTCGGGGGCAATATTGGCACTGGTGAAGACGGTGCCGTTGGCGTCGGCGATCTCCAACGCTCCCGCTGCGGCTCCGCCTAGGGGCTCGAAGCGCTCGCGGTCGAGACGTAGTTTGAGCCGTCCGGCCGCGAGAGTGATGCTGCCAGCGGCTTCGGTGACCGCCACGCCGCCGAAGTTGGCGGGCTCGATGTTGTACGCTAGGGTCAGAGCCGTATCCTTGCCTGGGAAAGTATCGACCAGCGTATCGACCAGCAACCACTTCACCGAGCCATCGGGCCAGCGGGTGAGTTCGCGGAACTGGGCGAGGATGGGCCTGCCCGACGCATCGAGCACGCGACAGCGCGAGCCATCGGCCAGCACGCCTTGAGCAAAGGGGACGCCGGAGGTCACGGGCCAGCCGAGGCGCCCCTTCTTGCCTGGTTCGGTGACGGTCAGGGCGACCTGTCCCGGCTGGCGCGCGGCCTTGCCAGGATTGGGTCGGGCGACCCTGACCTGTAGTGGGCGGGAGATGCGCTTCCCGTCCGCCTCGACCGTGACGATGGCTTCGCAGCCATTGACCGCGAACTCCTCAGGGAGGGAGAAACGGTGATTCACGCCTGCCTCGCCCGCGACGGGGAATGTCTTGCTGATGCCGGCTGCCTTCGCCTCCACCTCGCAGGTCGCGTCGGCGTTGGTGGTCCAGACGATCTCCACGCGGTCGCGGGCTTCACCAGGGACGGCGGGGAGAACGGCGGACGAGAGGTCCTCGATCGCGAGGGGGGGGATGTTGGGCACTGTCTTCACCAGCGCGAAGTCCCCGAAGCGTCCGGCTCCGCCCCGTTGGGCGGCGCGGAGCGTGAGTGCTTCGCCTTTGCGGAAGCGGCGGAGAGGGGAGACGAAGATGGTTCCGGGATAGCCGGTGCTCCCCACGGCGATCATACCCATGGGCTTGCCCGCGAGATCGATGCTTAGTCCGGCGACGCCACCGCTCATGGCCTGGGCCAGGAAGGCCAGGTGGTAACGTCCGGAGACGGGGATGGTCAGGGTGATCTCGGCCGATTCACTGGATCTGGCCTGGAGATAGCCATCGTAGTGGCGCTCGAATCCATCCCCCTTCCCCTCGGTCGCGGCCAGAGGCACTCTGCCCTTGTCGTAGCGCAGGGCGTAGCGGGCGGCGTAGCTGGGAGCGATCCGCTGGAAGCCAGTGGTCTCGGGGAAGGGGATCTTCGGCAACGGGCGTTCGGTGCGCAGGGGAACCGTGACCTTGGTTGGGGCCGTGCCACGACCGGTCTTCTTCTGCGTGCGGGCGTTGGGGTAGCGTTCGGAGAGCAGATGGACGGTGGCTTGGGCCTTGCCGTCGACCTGTTCGACGCGGACATCGTCGCAGAGGTAGATGCGGTTGCCTGCGACCAGTCCCCGCACCGGCCAGTCGGCATTCACCCGCAGCTCCTTGGTGAAGATGCGCGGGTCGTTGCGGGCATCCACGAAGCTGTACATGGCATCCACGCCCTGAGCGCCGCCGCCCTGGCGCCCGGTGGTGTTGTCCCCATCCATCCGACAGTAGCTGTGGAAGATGGTGCGCTGTTCGGATACCCCGGCGCTAAACTCGTAGATCCAGATGTAGCGATGCTCGGCCACATGCCCGAACCAGGCCCCCACCAACTCCGGTGGCAGCGCTTCCGGGTCGTTCTTGCCGGGCCCCCTGGGCTTGGCGGTGTGGAATCGGACCATCGCCTCGGCATCGTCCGGCGGGCTGCCCAGTTCGCGCTCGATGGAATCGGGGATGCCGTCCTTGTCGCTGTCCTGTTCAAGCAACCGGTTGGTGATGCGGATGATGGCCTCGGCAGCCCGGATGCGGGTGTCCAGGTTGGGGTCTTCCAGTGCCTTGGTGAGCAAGGGAAGGTGCTCGGGCAACCCGCAGACGCCCAGTGTTTGCATCGAGTAGGTCCGGATGGTGTTGTCCTCGGAGGCCAGGTTGGCGAGGACTATCTCTCGGGCCTTGGCGTCGCCCAGTTTGGCCATGGCATTCCAGGTGAAGGAGATTGCCAGCGGTTCCTCTTCGCGCTGGACGAGCTTGCGCAGGGCCGGCAGGTCGGACTTGTCGCCGACTTGGCCGAGAACCCAGGCGGCGGTGCGGCGGGGGCGCACTTCCTCGTGATTGAGGATGGCCCGGACCCGGGCCAGTTGGTCGCGCTCGCCTGAACGGATGAGAGCGGCGGCGGCCATCAGGGCAAAGATGGGTTCGTCTGCCGCAGCGGCGGCGCGCAGTGTCGGCAGGTCGCCGGTCTGGTGGACCTTGAACAGGCTCTCCGCCGCGTGGATGCGCCCCTTGCTCTCTGGATTGGTCAGCACGGCTTTGAGCGAGGCAACCGGGGTCGTGTCGCCGCCACGGACGGTTTCCCGGGAGAGACCGCAGCGGCGTTGGTCGTCCTTCTCCGCCGCCAGCCGGGGGCGCAGATCGTGGGCCACACTGGTGCCGAAGCCAGCGGCAGTGAGCCCCTCGGCCGCGTGCATGCTCGGCCAGAATTCCTCGGCTGCGAATCCCTGGCGGAGTTCCTTGATTGCCCGCACGCGAAGGCCGGCGGGGAAACGGACGGATTGGGCGGACACGTATAGTCCCGCCAGCAAGGTAAAGGTGGTTAGGCGACGCAACATTGGCAGTATCCTTTCCGCAGTGTTGAGGTTCCCTGAAGCAACCGGAAGCTATCGCGGCGTGAACCGACTCGCAAGCGAGCGCACCATCTTCCTTTGCTTGCTCCGCTTCTGACGGCGGGTGGCGTCTCGACCGCTTCTGCTTGATTGGGGGGCGAGGGTAGGTCGCGGCCAGCGATGAGCAATCGCCTCTTTCCTCGCACTGACTGAGGCGGCAGCGCGGCTTCTTCGCCTTTCTTTCTTCGCACTGGTCTCTGTTGCTTCTTGATATTATAACGTTAGCACGTTATAATACTTGCCGGGGCACCGCCTGCCCCGCAACAAGGAGTGTCGCCATGAGTCCGAAGCTGTCCATCGGGGTGATGCAGGCGCGCCGGGATGCCAAGCTCAAGGAGCTGGCAAACGTGGGTCCGGTGCTGGAGGGGTCCCTGGCGAAGATCGGGGTCCGGTGCGGGAACCCGAGATGCCGGTGCGCACGGGGGGAGAAGCACACCTCCCATATCCTCAAGCGCCAGGTGCGGG
>JABGQJ010000640.1 GCA_018648945.1 Victivallales bacterium | reverse complement strand
GCACAGGAAGCCTTCAGCGAGGTGCGTTCCTATGGCTTTGCGTTCGAGACTCCAGTCCAGGACTTGCAGCCGTACCAAGAGGCTGTGCTGAGCTATTTCGACTTCGAGCTCGAGGACTATGCTCCGCTCCAGCCCGGCCACCCCGACCACACGACATGCCTTGTGAGGGAGGAGACAGCCATCGGCGACTAAAGACCGCGCGAATGCGAGGCAATGCTCCTACGCCGAGCGCAGGTGGGGTGGCCCACCTGCCGCGGGACGCAGGAGTCAGTCTGGGATCCGGGATCTGTGGGGTCTGGGATCTGGGGACGTACCGATCGTTCTCACCAGCGCCAACCCAAGAGTGCTGGAGGCCCTCGAATACATCCAGAACTATATCCACACCGGCCTCGATGCGCAGGCTCTGGCAGCCGACCTTGGCATGACACCACAGAATCTGCACATCTTCTTCCGCAGACACTATGGACGCCCGCCCGCCAGGTCATTCGCACTGCTCGGCTGAACGCAGCCAAGCACCTGCTGCGGACGACCAACGACCCGCTCGACAGCATTGCCGGCAAAACTGGCTCCGGTTCGAGCGACTCTCTCTGCCGCAGTTTCCGTCGCGACCTCGGGACCACGCCAACCCGCTGGCGGCGCGAGAACACATGAGCACCCGTGTCGCCTGACGCCGGGGCCACTGTTACCAGGAAGCGGCACGCGCAATGGCTCCCGATCAACTCCCGAACTGGCCGCTTTCGGGAGGGCCGGCGACGTTTGACCATTTTGCAGCAATCTGCAGTTTGGTGTTGACCATTTTGCAGAGGCGCTTACTTGGGTTGGTGATGAAGATGATCTATGACAACATCCTCAGGGCATCCGTCCGGATTCCTTGATGCTGGCCCGAAGGGCCGGGAGGGGCGCCCAGGGGAAGCGAAGCGCCGCCCGGGGTATCCGCCCGTCCCGAGTCTGGAGTCCTGCAGGGATGAGACACGGGGTGGCCGTTGGCCCCGCTGGCAACCCACGCCTCAGGTTGCTCCTATGTCACGCCCCGTCAGGGCTTGGCCTCTCCGTTCTGGTGTCAATCCCGTTGCTTCGGCATTCACAGCTCACCTGGCATATCCACCACGTGGCCTGCCTCCGGCAGTTCCTGAAACGTCGGGATCTTCCCGTCCTCGGTGAGCCTGTCCTCAGGGCCCGGGAACAGCCCGAGTCAACCGTCCAGATGCTCCGTCCCCAGTTCCATGTTTACCGGGCGTTCCGCACCACTTGGACGGGAACTTGCGCGGCGCGGCGGTTCCATGCCATGTCAACGGCCTGAACGGTGAGCAGGTGGCGCCCCGGCTCTACGTCACGCGTGTCCCACACCCAAGCTGCACCCGGGGTTTGCGCCACCAGGCGGTTGTCCACAAACCAGTCATACCGCCGAATGGCGCGACCGTCCTTACCCGTGGCGGTAACGCGACACTCGACTCGGGGCTGCCGGAGCACGCTACCAAAGGCCGGCTTCTTCACCTTCAGATCGGGAGCGGGAGCCACGTAGTGCTTCCAGCACAGTGCCTCTGTCTGTCGCAGCAACTCGTCCCCTCTGCCACCATAGAGGGCAATGCCTGGCATCTCGGGATACTGTTGGCGATAGATCTCTATCCACTGGTCAACTTGCGCCAGCGTCAGCACCTTGCCCGGATGGTAGTTCTCCACCGTCTCGAACATGCCGATCAACGGGATGGTGCGCTCGATCATGCCCAGTTCCTTGGCGTATGCCAGCCTTCTCAACACCCCTTGCTGATTGATGCCGATGCTGAGCGGGAACTTCTTGTGAAGGTACTCCTGTGCTTCGCTGATCAGCAGGTCGGGCAACCCTTGTTTGGTCAGCGGCAGAATGGAATCCTCGCCGCGCCAATAGACCGCGATGAAGAACGCCGGGTTCAGCTTTTTGGCCGCCAGTATGCCGTCAATGGAGCCCGTCAGTTTCTCTTCGGTTTTCAGCCGGTTGGGGTCTTCGCCATCACCTACAGGAACCCTGTTTCGGGTTGCGCCCTGCCATTCGTCGACGTGAATGCCCAAACCGCCAGCCATGGCCGCCTTGCTGTAGGAATCGACAAACTCACGGGCGGTATTCAGGTACGGATTGTTGGGGCCGTAGAACCACCCTAGCGCCAATTCGCCCTGTTCCGGGCGGGCGTGCTTGGCATCGAGCGAGTTGATCAGTCGTCGCGAGTGTTCCGTGGGCCGGCCGTTGAACAGGTGAAAGTAGTAGGGGGAGCGCACGGGCGGCAGCAACGCCGACGGATAGGTCCGCAGCGTGCGTGCCGGTTGGTCGGCCGGGGTCGGCGGTCGGCCCGTCAGCTCGACGGTCAAGGTCACCTCGCTTACCTTGACGTTCCACGCCCCGGCATTGGGGCGCCCAAAAATGGTCCCCCCGATGCGCAGCAACAGGCCATGGTTCTGGTGGCCTTGATAAAGCCAAGCATCCACGATGTTCGTTACCTCGATCTCGACTGTCTGCTGTTCCGCCAGTTCGGTCGTCACGACCGCCCGCTGATCAAGAGCAAAGTCAATATTGGCGTGCCGGTTGCGACTCGGCCAGCGGGTCTTGCCGTCGGTGGTTGCCCAGGTGGCGTCGGCTGTCCAGGGCACAGTGACCGCCCCGATGTCCAAGGGGCGGGCCTGGTCGTTGCTCTGAGTCTCAACCCTTAGGTGCAGCACGGCCCGTCCCACTTTCTCATGGGCGACGGCCAGACGGCCGAGTCCGTCTAGGTTGAAGCGGGCCAAGCCGCGCGAATAACCCACAAACGGCTTCCCCAGCAATGAGCACTCCGGCGACAGCGACGTTCCGGCCCAAGTGGCGACCGTGGCGACAACGACGTCCCTGTCCTTGAGTGTCACGGTCACGACGTTCCCCCGCGTGGGGCCGGACACCAGCGCAAGGGCAAAGACATGCCAGAGAAGCCGCATAGCAACATCCTTTCCAGTGTCTCTCTCAGGGTTACCTTCGTTCATACCGCTCGAGACTGAGCCCGACATAGACCGACGCGAGTTGCCGACGCTATCGTCGCCGCAGCGGCACTCGTGTGCGCCCTGGCCTAAGGCCGATTACGGTCGTCCCGCCATCAATCGTCACCTTGACGTCGTTCCCGGGCGCCACGGCATCGTAGGCTTCCTGCAGGCGCAGGGACGCCGCTCCTGTCGAGAACACATCAAGGTCCACCCCGTTCCCCGCGCGGGTCCCCCGACAGGCAAAGTGCGAGGGAATCACGACCGTGTCACCTGGGGCTACGCTGTAGACGACCATCGGGTCACCGACCTTGATCTGGCCAGCCGATGGTCGCTGTTTGAGGCGCAGCCACCGGGCCCACCACCCCGCGTAGCCCTGCACGCGGTGCTCTGCCACTTGCGTCTCGAAGCCGCCACGCGGGAAGCGCACCCGCCGGTTCAGCCCGTAGGGACGCTGCACCCCCGCGAATATCCGCATGTTGGTCATGATCCAGGACGGATCGTCCGAGTTCAGGCTAACGACGTGGAACCTATGCTGGATGAAGGGCGGGTGGTCGCGCAGGTCGATGCGATACTGGTTGGGAGCATGGCGGGTCACGCGATCAATGACGTACATCGAGACGTGGGCCTCAGAGGTCTGGTGTTGGACGTTGATGGCATGGCCGGATAGGACCACCCCCGTCGGGAGCGGACGCGCGGAGTGCACGAGCAGCGCACTCTCCGCAGGATGACCGGTGAGGTCCCCGCGCATACCCAGCAATGTCGCCCTCCAGGAACCATCGAGCTCCACCGAGAGCTCGCCTGTCTCGACGTGCGTGCCGTCGTACAGCACGACACTCGGGCCGTCTCTCCAGACGGCGCCAAGACGCCCGGCAAGAGTCAGCTGGGGCGACACCAGTGTGGCACCGGGAAGGGCCGTGCCAAGCACCACATCCTCGCCGCCGATGCCCTTGAGGTGAACGGTGACCGACTCGATCGTGGTGCTTCCAGGCACATCGACTGCGGTCAGGAGCGGCCGTTGTTCGGGCTTGAACGGCTCAAGCACATGCACGAAGGCACTCGCCAGACCTATGTCAGCCCCCTGACAGTGCTCGACCAGGAAGCTGAAGCCGTCCTTGAGACCGATGCGGCACGGGCCGCGAGGCGTCTTCTGTTCAGCGTTCGATGCCCAGGGGGCACTGGCGCCCAGTAGCCGCGTGGCTCTTCCGGGCGTGCCGTTGCGAGCTCCCCAGAACCGCAACCGAGTCGGCTGCAAGTGTCGTTCCCAAGCCTGGTACGCCTCCCGCCCGGCCGGCGTCACCGGAGCGTAACGACGAGGGTCGATCTCCCATTCCGCCCGCCAAACCGTGCCGTTGGTCTCCCACTCCACCGGCGACGCCAGTTGCCGGAGTTCCTCCCGGAAGGGACGCTTGCGCTTGTTCACCACATAGTCGTGGGAGTACTCGGTCTCCTTGCGCCAGCCGGGGCCGGGATCGGCGTGTTGCGCGAACCACTCGTACAAGTTC
>JABGQJ010000064.1 GCA_018648945.1 Victivallales bacterium | reverse complement strand
CGAGCTTTGGCTTCAACCTCTGCCGCGAACGGCGGCCCACGGGAGTCTTCGAACTCAGTTGCTGGTCGCCGACCGGCGGCGGTTTCGGCGAGCCCAGTCGGTTCGGCGTTGCCTCCTTGGGGGCATCCTTCTTCCGGAGTATGACCTTGGGACAGGGCGTGATCGGGCCGAACACGTTGCGCGCGACCGTGGCCAATCCCACTGCGGCCGAGGTCGAGGTGCGGCTCGCCGCTGTCCACAAGGGTGCGGATGGCAAGGTGAGGCGGACGGTCTCCAAGGCGGTTACGCTGGCACGGGGCAAGGTCCGGGAGTTGGACGTGCCCTACGTGCTTTCCAGTGGCTCTGGTGACGTCGTTGTGCAGGCGGTGTTGGAGAACGCGAAGACCGGCAAGGTGCTGGCTGATCAGCAGCTGAACCAGAAATTGATCCAGCCCTTGCAGGTGCGCGTGTCGCCGGGCCTGTCGTTCACCAGCCGCTCGTCCTTGGCCTATACCGCAACGGTGGCGGTAGCTCAGGAGCTGCGCGCGAAGCTCGAGCTTGAGGTCCAACTGATTGAGCAAGCCACCGGCCGGACCGTATCCCAGTCGGTGGTCCCGGCTGTGGGCGGGGAGATCCTCTCCGGCGCGGTCCAGGTTGGCGCGGCCAGTGGCAGCTATCGCCTACGCACTGTGCTGCGCCGATCCGACGGGACTGTGGTCGCGCAGGTGGAGGCCCCGATCTCGCGCGTCCCCGGTCCGTTCTAGTACCACGCTCCAAAGCCGCCGGCTTCCAGGTCCTGGCTCTTGCGGTCGTTGTCTACTCCCTCTCGCCCCAGTTCGGCGCCATCACCATGTTCACTCCGGAAGAGTGATCCCTTGTCCCTCAAAGGGATTGCGCCACGCAAAGGGATCGTGGCGGCAATTCTCCGGGATCCGAGAGGCGACACCCATGCCTGTCCACAGCCCCTCCTGCAGCTCTCCCCTACTCGTCGGACCAGAAGAAGGGGGTGTTGCTGTTGACGGCGGCGCTGGGCAACCACTTCGCCGAGCCGTCCAGGAACAGAAGGTTGGCGCCTTTGCTGTGTCGCGATGAGACGGCATGCCTGCCGGTGTGGTCGTTGTCGTCGGTTATCCAGCTTGCGTGGTTGTGGTCGTCCGGATGCCCGGCGCTGTCACCCAGGATGATCATGGAGCCCATGGAGCGTCGGGATCTCGAGGGGAGAAGCGGGTTGCCTGGCGCCGGGCCTGTAGCGGTCACGCCGTAGATTGCGGGAGTGCCGTCGCGCGGGAACTCATTGTAGCCGTATTCCAGCGAGTCGGTGTCTGTCCCCGGCGGGGCGTCCACGACGAACTTGTCGAAGCCGGCGTCCTTCACGCTGGGGCAATCGAACAACTTGGGTGTCTTGACGAGGTATGAGATGGCTGTCCACCACTCCTTGTGCGGCGGGAAGTGGTCGTCATAGTCGTCCGTGTAAAGAGCGAACACGATCCCGATCTGCTTGATGTTGCCGAGACACTTGATTGCTCTCGATTTCTCCCTGGCCCTCGCGAGAGCGGGTAGGATCAGTGCGGCCAGAATCGCTATTATGGCCACAACAATGAGCAATTCCAGCAACGTGAATGTTCTCGATCGCATCAGTGCATCTTTCTATTAGCCAAGGGGACACCAGGATACATGCCGATGATACGCCCAGGGCGAGCCCGGGGCAACTCATTTCTTCACCCGCAATTGCCGGGCTGGGGTGATCCGCGCTCTCATTGAGCGTGCGGGCCCCCGGCCTGGGATGGTGCGGTGCGCTCGCCTACTCGCGAGGGCGGGACCGGTCTGGACCGGCGGGGCCACGCGGGCCGATCTCGGCAAAGGGGATGGCAGGGAAGCCGGGGATCTTCCCGAAGACGGTGGCATCGGGGCGCAAGGAAAGATCGCCAGCCTCGGCATCCTGGAAGCCTGGGTCGGTCTCCGCGAGCCAGTTGTCCCGTACCTGAAGGGTGCCCGGTTCGTCGAGGGTGCCCTGCTTCATGGGTAGTTTCCCGCGCCCGAAGAAGCGCAGGAGGGGGGTGTTCGGGTTGTAGACGAGGTTGCGCTCGAAGACGCAGCTCTCGGGGAATTGCCGTGGTTCGTCGAAGAAGCGCAGCAGTTCGGGGTACTTGTGGGCATGGGGGAGATTCGGCAGATCGCGCGACGCAAACTCGCGTTTCCACGCGTCCTTCTGCCTGTCGTACATGGCGTTGCCGGCATGCTTGCTCATCATGGCGGGGATCGTGCAATCGATGAAGATGTTGTGGCGGATGGTGATGTCCGCGGCGGAGTTCATGTTGACTGCGCGGCAGTTCGAGGGCGAGCCCGTGTTGCCGATGCGGTGGAAGATGTTCTCTTCGATCCGCCAGCCCATGGTCATGTTGTCGGGGTAGACGCCATTCTGCAGGTGGTGCTCTTGCCCGATGTGATGGAAGTAGTTGCGCCGGATCACCGTGCCGCGCTCGAAGGGGCGCGCCCCCAGGTTGCCATAGATCGCGCCCATGTCGGTGAAGTCCTCGACCACGTAGCCGATGTCGTTGTACTCCACCAGATGGTCGTTGCCGTAGACGACGATGGCAATGTGTGGGCCATGTCGGATGCGGTTGTGGGAGATGCGGTTGCCGACGCTGCGGTAGCCGAGACTGACGGCGGAGGTGTAGACCTTGCTGTACCAGGCGAAGTGATGGATGTCGCTGTCCTCGACGAAGCAGCCGCTTGGCTCCAGCGTCTGCAAATTGCCGCCGTTCAGGTTCACGCCAGCGCCACCGACATGGTGGATGTGACAGGCTCGGACGCCGTGCCCCTTCCCGTTGAGCGAGACGCCGCTGCCGGAGACGTTGCGGATCTCGCACCGTTCGACCAGCACGCCTTCCCCTCCCGAACAGTCGATGGCGGAGGACCGTCCAGTGTCGAGTACCAGATCGCGGATGATGATATGGGACGCGTCCTGGAGTTTGATCATGGGCGCGGTAAGGGCACCAAGCACGATGCTGGCCTTGGGCAGGGCAAAGGTCGCTGGCGGCAGCAGGTAGAGGATGCCGGCGGCGCGGTCGAGGTAGTGCTCGCCCGGTAGGTCGATCTCTTCCAGCAGGTTCTCGGCGAAGAAGTAGTCAAAGGAATACTTGTCTTCGATGCCTGATACCTCGCCATAGCGCAGGCTGATTTGCCGGTTGGCGTGGTCGATCTTGGCCACTTGGTTGTACGACCATTCCCAACTCCAGGTGAAGACCCCGTCCAGCCAGACGTCGGTCGCCTGGCTCCAGAGGGCAGGGCGGTCGAAGGCATAGCGGATGACGCCGCCCCGTTCCAGGAAGTCCGGGTCGCTCATCTTCGGCCCCTTGTCCACGATTCCGGCGCGGCCCACGGCGCCGTGACGGGTCTTCTGCACACCGCGCAGGAACTTGGGGTAGTGGTCGTCCGGGTTGGGCCAACGGGCGCGCATCATGCGTCTGCCGTTGATATACAGCTCCGGGGGCGGCGTCTTGCGCAGGTTGGCCTTGTGGAAGCCGTGGCGGCTCACTTCACCGTAATCGGTGATGCCATGGGCTTTGAGATCACACTGGCGCAGCTTGGTTCGCGCCGCCGCAGAGATCATCCGGCTGAGGATGGCAGCGTCTGTCACCGGTGTGAACCAGTCGCGTAGCAGGGGTCTTCCCCCCGAGAGGGTTACCGCTTCGCCCGGTGCGGCCGCATAGACGATGGGCGCCGCTGCGGTTCCAGAATCCCCGGCGGACAGGGTGAACGTGGCCTGTCGCGGATAGGTGCCGCCATGCAGGAGAACGGTCGCTCCGCCAGTCGGCAGGCCATCGGGTTGCAGCTTGCGCTGCCGAATCGCGTCGCGGGCTCGTTCGGGGGTGGCGAATGGCTGTTCACGAGTGCCCGCCTGGGTATCGTCGCCGTCCAGGGAAATGTGGAAGACAAGGGGTGCTTGCTTGGCTCCAGGCTCCGCCGCCCGCGCCTGGACCCCGAGCATGCCGAACAGAAGTGCCGTTGTCGCGAGTGCGTGCTTCGTCATCGGGATGTGCTTCTCCGGTTCGTCTGGCGGTCAGGCGGGTGGACCTGGTAGGCTGTCGCTGCCCGTCACCTTCAGGAACTCGATCAGGGCCCTCCTATGCCCGCCGCCGACCCACAACAGGATCGGGGCCTGAACCAGCATGAAGAGCCCCATAGTCCCGAGTATGCCGGCCATCCCCCCGAACGTCATCACCATCTTGGTATACTGCTCTACGTGCTCGGGCTCCGGGACGAACTCCTTCTTGGTGTCCGTTGCCGAGCCGATGATGACCTGGTGGGTTGGCGGAAAACTGATGCAGATCCGCGTAAACTGCTGCGGGAGAACTGTCGTTGCCATGTAGAGCAGGATGGCAGCGAGCGCCGGCCACGGTACGAGCGCCCACTTGGCTAGCCGGTTCCGACGGCAGTGGGACAGCAGGACAGTCAACTGATCGGCAGACAGCCGGTCACCGCCTATCCCGTGCCGCGCCAAGAATCGCTCGAGGGCGGCCTCGTCCTTTGTTCCCGTGCGTCCCTCCAGGCCCAGGTAGCGTCGGAGCATGAAGACATAGAACATGGGCATGCCAATCACGTTCCCGTAGGTCACAGCGAAGAGCCAAAGGGCCTTCTCGCGACCCGTCAGTCGTTTTGGGAACGCAATCCACGCCAGGTAGACCAGCCATTGGGCGGTGGTGACAGCCACGAAGCAATGGTAGGCAGCGCTTCCGGTCCAGTCGGGTGGCTCTGCGACTCTGCCTCCCATTGCCGCAGCAAGCACCCACGCTGCCAAGGCCAGGAGAACCAAAGGCAGGCAGAAGGTCGGAATCCCGAGGAGGACGAAGCACCACTTGGGTAGAGGAAGGCCGATTCGTGTCTGCTGTTTTTCTTGCACTTTTTCCTCCACAATCGTATACGGTCCAGCATGGGGTTCTTATTCTGGGGGATGGGGAAGGGCACCGCTATCCTTGGGTGAATTCGGTTTGCCAACGGTCCTCGATGCCGGCGCGCCATCCCTCGGCGAGTTCGCGGAGTTCCGCGGTCTTCTCGGGGAGTTCCTCGGCGAGGTTGGTGCGTTCCCCCATGTCTTCTGCGAGATTGGCGAGGTGGACATCGTCGGCAGCGGGAGCCCCCTCGACGAGTTGGCCCTTGAGCACCAGCTTCCAGTCGCCCTGGCGGACGGCGGTCTGCTTGTTCATCTCCCAGAAAATGGCCTCGTGGGGCGTCGGGGCACCCTCGGTGACGACGGGGAAGATGTCGCAGCCGTCAAGCTCGAATCCGTCCAGGTCACCCCCGGCGGCCTTGAGGATGGTGGGGAAGACGTCCATGGAGGCGGTTGGCTCGTCGATCACCTGTCCGGGGGGAATCTGGCCGGGCCAGTTCATGATGCCGGGCATCCGGATACCGCCCTCGTAGAGGCTGAACTTGTGGCCCTTGAGCGCCCCGGCCGTGCCGCCGTAGTAGGGGTCTTTGCAGCCGTCCATCCAGTTGCGGGTCTCGCGGGAGGGACCGTTGTCGGAGGTGAAGACGGTGCAGGTGGCGTCGGCGAGTCCCAGCCTCTCGACCTCGGCCATGATGGCACCGACCGCATCGTCCACGGCGCTGAGCATGGCGGCCATGATCCGCCGATCGGGCGCGAGATGGGGGAAGCGGTCCACGTACTTGGCTGGGGCGTGCATGGGGTAGTGCGGGGCGTTGAACGGCACGTAGAGGAAGAAGGGCTCATCGCGCTCGGCTTGCGCGCGCATCCAGGCGACGGCCTTTTCCGCGATGAGTTCGGTGAAGTACTCGCCGTTCTCGTACGTTTCCTGGCCATTGTGCCAGAGATCGTGGGTGGGGTCGTTGCCGGGACCGCCCCGGTTCATGCCCCAGTAGAAAATGTGGCTGTAGTAGTCGATGCAGCCAGCCATGAAACCGAACCACTCGTCAAACCCGTGGTCTTCGGGCCGACTGCCCTCGTTGAGGCCGAGATGCCATTTGCCAAACATGGCGGTGGCGTAGCCTTGGTCCTTGAGGGCAGAGGCGATGGTGGGGACGTGGGGCGGCAGGCCGGTAGCGGTGCGATGGCCGGCGAGGATGGAGCGGACGCCGGCGTTGCCGGGATAGCGGCCGGTGAGCAGGGCAGCGCGGGACGGGGAGCAGACCGGGGAGTTGCTGTACCAGTTGGTGAAGCGCGCGCCATCGTTGGCCAGACGGTCCAGATGGGGCGTGCGGAAGTCGGTGGCCCCCATGCAGGAGAGGTCGCCGTAGCCTTGGTCGTCGGTCAGGAAGACGATGAAGTTGGGAGCGCTCATGGGGGCGTATCCATCCTGCTTGGCTGGGTTGGGGTGAGGAACGTTACCAATAGCCCGTCTCCTTCCGCAAGCAATGTGGGCTGGGCAGGGCATATTATGGGGTTGATATATTTTTCTGAACGAACGGTCGAGGCCCCCCTATGGATCGCACGCTGTACGAGAACCCGCTGTCCTTGCGCTACGCGAGCAAGGAGATGAATCTGACGTGGTCGCCCCAGATGAAGTTTTCCACCTGGCGCCGCCTGTGGTTGGCGCTGGCGCGGGCCGAGCAGGAACAGGGGCTGGCCATCACGGACGAGCAGATCGCCGAGATGGAAGCCCATCTGGACGATGTGAACTTCGAAGTGGCCGAGGCCAAGGAGAAGGAGCTGCGCCACGATGTGATGAGCCACGTCCATGCCTTTGGCGAACAGTGCCCGGCGGCCCGTCCCATTGTCCACTTGGGCGCGACCAGTTGCTACGTGGGCGATAACACCGACCTGATCCAGATGCGCGAGGGACTGAGAATCGTCCGCGACAAGCTGGCGACCGTGATGCAGCGCCTGCGTGACTTCGCGGCCGAACACAAGTCGCTGCCGACCCTGGGGTTCACCCATTTTCAGCCTGCGCAGTTGACCACCGTTGGCAAGCGCGCGACGCTGTGGCTGAATGACTTCTTGATGGATTTTCATGTCATCCAGCAGCAACTCGAGGACATGCCGTTCCGAGGCGTCAAGGGCACCACGGGGACCCAGGCGAGCTTCCTGGAGCTGTTCGATGGCGACAGCGACAAGGTGGAGGCCTTGGACCAGCGGGTGACCGAGCTCTGCGGTTTCAGCAAGCGGGTGCCGGTGTGTGGTCAGACCTATAGCCGCAAGCTGGACTTCCAGATTCTGGCGGCCCTTTCGGCCATCGCCCAGTCGGCGGCCAAAATGTGCTCGGACGTGCGCTTGCTGGCGCATCTCAAGGAGGTCGAGGAGCCCTTCGGCAAGCAGCAGATCGGCTCCAGCGCCATGGCCTACAAGCGCAATCCCATGCGTAGCGAGCGCGTGTGCAGCCTGGCGCGCTTTGTGATCTCCCTCTCGGACAACGCGGCCCAGACCCATGCCAACCAGTGGATGGAACGGACCCTGGACGACTCCGCCAACCGCCGCCTGAGTGTGGCGCAGGCGTTCCTGGGCGTGGATGTGATCCTCTCCACCGTGGCCAATATTGCCAGCGGTTTCATTGTCTGGCCCAAGATCATCGCCAAGCGGATCGATTCCGAGTTGCCGTTCATGGCCACCGAGGCGATCATCATGGCCTGCGTGAAGGCGGGCGGCGATCGGCAGGACATCCACGAAGCCATTCGCACTCACTCCATGGAGGCCTCCCGGCATGTGAAGGAGGATGGTGGCGACAACAACCTGCTCGACCTTATCCGCCAGGACCCGAGCTTCGCGGTGGTCCACGATCAGCTCGACAGCTTGCTCGACCCCGTGCGGTTCATCGGGCGTTGCCCCGAGCAGGTGGACGCCTTCCTGCGCGACGGGGTGGATCCCGTCCTGGCCGAGTACACCGCCGCCAGCAGCGTAGAGGACGTAAACGTCTAGACCTATGCTTGCGATCTTCTCGGTCAGCTTTTTTGGTGTCCTCCGGATCTTCCTAGTCTGTCTGGCTGGGGTCTGGCTGGTGCATATGGGCGTGTTGACGGCGGACTTCCGGAAGGGGCTGAGCCGTCTTGTCACCCTCTTGATGCTCCCCGCCCTGCTGGTGACGAAAATTGGGGGGCGGGTGAATCTTGGCCTGTTGCGGGATCTGGCCTTCGTGCCCGGTACGGCTCTGGCCTACATCCTCTGCGGGCTGGGCATCGGTTGGTTGGTGATGCTTGTCACGCGGCCCCCGGTGGAGCACCGCCGATTGGTGCTGACGGCCTGTTCTTTCGGCAATTCCGGCTACATCCCATACCCTCTGGTGGTCGCGATCGCCGGGACATCCCCGCTGTTCGCCAACGACCCAGAGGCTGGTGCCCGGGGGATGATGTACATCAGCATCTACCTGGTCTGCATGAGCCCCTGTATGTGGGGCATCGGGTTCCCGTTCCTGGCTGGGAAGCCGTTGCGTTCCATGCGCTGGTCACAGATCATCTCCCCGCCGTTCCTCAGCTCTCTGACCGGCATCACGATCGGCTGTGTGCCGTTCCTGCGCAACCTGTTGGTGGCAGAAGGGGCACCGTTGCGGGTGTTGTTCGACACTGGCGAGATGATCGGTGCGCCGGCAATTTCGTGCGCTCTGCTGATTCTCGGTGCCAACCTGGCAGATCGCCCGAAGGCTGAGGAACGTGCTGCCCTGAGCACGATCCTGGCCGTGGCCTGGGGCCGGCTGATCCTGTTGCCGTTGATCGGCTGCCTGGTCACGCTTGGCCTGTGGCACTGGGGGGTGATCCCGCGCGACCCGATGCTGGCGCTGGTGTTGATGATCGAGGCGTCTGTGCCGTCGGCCACGAACTTGGTGGTGATGTGCCAGTTGC
Organism: Victivallales bacterium; assembly: GCA_018648945.1. Next base: position 10,072 of record JABGQJ010000064.1, on the reverse strand, counting down.
ATGGTCGTGGCGAGGCGGTGATGTCCCGGATTCTGGTCTCTTCCTACCTGTTGGCGGTACCGTTGATGACTGGTTTTGTAGCGCTGTTCCTGTGGATCGCGGAGAGGCTTTGATCCTGGCACCATCGCCACTAGATTCAGTCTTGCCCACGGGCAGGCAAGCAAGTCGGGATTCCGGAGCATACAGGCCATGAACGCACCACAACCCACGGACGGAAAGGGAGCTCAGCGACTCTCTCTGGAACAGCTGAGCCAGTGGGAAGCCCTGCGCTTTGGGCTGTTCATCCATTTTGGCATGAGCACCTTCGCTGGCAAGGAACTCCCCACGGGCGATGAGCCTTCGACTCTCTATGCGCCGGACCGGCTCGATGTGGACCAGTGGATCTCCGTGGCCCGGGACACGGGCATGAAGTATGCGATACTCACCACCAAGCACGTGGCCGGGCATTGCCTGTGGCCAAGCAAGCATACGGACTACCATGTCGGCACCAGCGGCAACCGGACCGATGTGGTCGAGGCCTTTGTCAACGCTTGTGAGAAGCGCGGCGTGCTTCCCGGCTTCTACTACTGTTCCTGGGATAACCACACGCGCCTGGGCTCGAGGACACCCACCGACGCTGGTTGGGGCAAGGCCCACGTCAGCCGGAAATACATGGGCTACCAGACGGCGCAGATCGAGGAGTTGCTGACCCAGTACGGCCCGGTGGCCGAGATGTGGATCGACATCCCGTCGGTGCTGCCTCGCTTCTACCGGCAGGAACTCTACGACCAGATTGCCGAGCGCCAGCCGCAGGCCGTCGTCATGATGAACAACGGGATCGGCGATGGCTCCAGCTACCCCGTGGACAAGGCATGGCCGGCGGACATCGTCGCCATCGAGCGATTCTTGCCCAACAGCCACACTGGCCATGTGAAATGGCGTGAGATTGAGGGCAAGCGCTACTACCTGCCCGGTGAAGTCTGCGACCCGATCGGCAGGGAGTGGTTCTTCACCGAGGACGACCAGCCTCGCAGCGACGCCGAACTCCTCGGCATGTACCTGGTCTCAATCAGCCGGGGCACGAATCTCTTGCTCGACGTTGGGCCCGACCGACACGGGTTGATTCCCGACAAGTACCTCAAGGCACTGCGCCGCCTACGCCAGAATATCGACCGTTTCGACGGACAACCATAGGGGTCTCGTCCATGCTCCGCGGAGTCGCGTAACCATGTTCTTCAGCTTTCGCTTCCTCATGTTCATGGCCCCGGCGATCCTGCTTTCGCTGCTGGCCTCGGTGTACACGCGCAGCACCTTCGGCAAGTACGGCAAGGTGCGCTCGCAACGGGGCCTTACCGGGGCGCAGGCGGCTTGGGAAATGCTGAAAGCCCAGGGGATCTCGGGAGTCACCATCGAGATCACCCAGGGCTATCTGAGCGACCACTACGATCCCGCCACGCGCACGCTTCGCCTATCGCCGGATGTGTACAACAGCGACTCTCTATCTGCCATCGGGGTGGCCTGTCACGAGGCGGGGCACGCTATTCAGCATGCGCACAAGTACGGCCCCCTTGCCTTGCGGTCGAGTCTGGTTCCCGTTGCCAGTTTCGGCAGCAACTTCTCCTACTTCATCATCTTCATTGGCATGCTGATGCGCAGCCCTGGTCTGATGCTGTTGGGGATCGCCTGTTTCTCCCTGGCGGTGATCTTCACCATCGTGACGCTGCCGGTGGAGTGGAATGCCAGTGCGCGGGCCAAGAAGGCCATGGTGGCGGCGGGGATCGTCAGCGAACAGGAACGGCAAGGTGCCGGGGAGGTGCTGAACGCGGCGTTCCTGACTTACGTGGCTGCGGCAGTGAGTGCCATCATGACCTTGCTCTACTACCTTCTTCGTGCCGGCGTTCTAGGTGGCCGGGACGATTAGACGACGTGAATAGGAAACCAAACGATGGGTAGATTCGGAACCGCTTGGCAGGCCTTCTGGCGCATTCTGGGCTCGGACGACGAGGCCAAACGCTGGCGCGAGGGCAAACTCCCCGAAGCGACTCAGTTGGCTGAGCCGAAGGAGGAACCTACTCCCGTGCCACCCAAGGCATCGGTCGAAGATGCTGTCTATACGCTCGTCGTGTTGCAGCGCGAGGGGCGACTGGTCGATTTCCTGCAGGAGGACATCGACGGTTTCTCCGATGCCCAGGTGGGCGTGGCGGTCCGCCAGGTGCATGCGCGTTGCCGCAAGGTGCTGGGCGACTGTTTCGACATTCAGCCGCTGCACGAAGGGACCGAGGAGGATCGGGTGACAGTGCCGACCGGGTTTGACCCTCGGCACATTCGGATCAGTGGCAAGGCCACGGGCGAGCCGCCCTTTGAGGGCGTGTTGCGGCACCGGGGCTGGCGCGCAGGCAAGGTCGATTTCCCGCAGCGCCATGGGAAACTGGATCCCAACGTGATCCAGCCGGCGGAAATCGAGATCTAACCTGGGTCATCCATGCAAATCGACCACGAACCCAGATTGCACAGCACACTACGTGTTCTCGCTACGAAGCGCACAAATAATCCTGGCTAAAGGAGTGACGAAATGGTAACCGCATTTGTCCTGATCCACTGCCATGGCCGTGATCCCCATGAAGTCGCCGCAGAACTCGTCGACCTGGATGGCGTCACGGAGCTGCATCTCGTTGCGGGCGAGTACGACATGGTATGTGTCGTGCGCGTGGCCGACAACCAACGGCTTTCGCAACTCATCACCAAGGAGGTCGTCAAGGCTGCGGGCGTGGCTCGCACCAAGACGCTGTTCTCCTTGGAGAGTCTCTCCAAGTTTGACCTAGACAGCATGTTTGGTACCCCATGACCAGTAAGAGCGTGACGAACGAACCAGAGAATTGGCCGTCTGGCCGGACCGGATACGTGGCGTTGCTCGGTCGCCCGAACGTGGGCAAATCGACGATGATGAACACGCTGCTGGACTTCCATCTGGCGGCGGTATCCCAGAAGCCGCAGACCACCCGGCGGAACTGCCTCGGTATTCTCACCGACGAGATCTCCCAGATCCTCTTCCTGGACGCGCCTGGCGTGCATGTGGCGCAGGACGAACTGGATCAGGCCATGGACCGCTGCATCAAGCGGGCTCTGGAGGATGCCGATCTGATCGTCTGCATTGCCGACTCCAGCCGGAGCTTCGGCAAGGAGGACCGGCTGGTTGCCCGCCGCGTTGCCCAGGCTGAGGCCCCGGCGATTCTGGCTGTGAACAAGGTGGATGCCGCCGGCCCCGGCGGGGTGGATGCCATTCAGTCCGCCTACTTGGATGTCTTGGGCGACGTGCCCGTGTTCCGGGTCTGCGCGCGCAGTGCGCAGTCGCTGGAGATGTTGCTGGGCGCCATCCGCAACGGGCTACCCGAGGGACCATTCCTCCATGATCCGGAGGCCCTGACCGACTCCTACGAGCGCGAGATCGCCAGCGAGCTCATTCGCGAGGCGCTGATGGAGGCCCTGCGCGAAGAAGTCCCCCACGCCATGGCCGTGACCGTGGACCAGTGGAAGGAATCGGAAAAGGCCTGCCGCATCACCGCCACCTTGCACGTGGAACGCGAGAGCCAGAAAGGCATTGTCATCGGGCGCGGCGGCACCATGCTCAACTCGATCCGCGCCGCCTCGGTCCGCAAACTGCGCGAGATTCGCGACGATAATGTGCGCCTGAAGCTCTATGTCCGAGTCACCCCGGACTGGCGTAGCCGCAAGAACATCCTCCGCGACTTTGGCCTCGATGGAAGCGCGTGAAGAAATGCAGAATGCAGAAGTGAGAATGCGGAATAGGCTGGGGTAGGGCGGTGGCTTTGTGCCGGTGTGGACGAAGTGGACGAAGTGGACGAAGTGGACGAAGTGGACGAAGTGGAGATTCTGAATGAAGCACTTTCTTGTCGGTCTTCTCTTTGCCGCATCGCTGTTTGCGCAGCCAGCCAAGTTGCCGGTGCCTCGGCAGTTCCGGAAGGGGGATGTGTGGGTGGCTGTGGGCGACAGCATCACCCATAGCAGGCGCTACCACTCGTTCATCTATCTCTACTACGCCACGCGGTTCCCGGAGGCGCGTTTCGAGATGGTGAACTGCGGGGTGTCGGGAGATTCGGCGGCTGGTGCCGTGCGCCGATTCCCGTGGGATATCGAGCCGCACAAGCCGACGGTGGCGACGGTCATGTTGGGCATGAATGACGTGGGGCGGGGCAACTACGGCAAGGACAAGACGGATCCCAAGCTGGTGGCCCGTCGGCAGGGCGCCATCGACGGGCACATGCGCAGCATGGACAAGCTCTCCGAGTTGCTGCGTGGTCTTGGGGCGGACATCATCTACCTCACCCCCTCCATCTATGACCAGACCGCCGAGATCGAGCGCTACAACAACTTCGGGGTGAACGATGCCCTGGGTACCTGTGGCAAGCGCGTGGGCGCGGAGTTGGCCCCGAAGTACAAGGGGGGCGTGGCCGATCTGCATGGTCCCATGACCGCACTGAATGCCGTCTACCAGGCAAAGGACAAGAGCAAGACGCTGGTGGGGGCCGACCGAGTGCATCCGGGGGACATGGGGCAGTTTCTCATGGCATACTTCTTCCTCGACGCCCAACAGGTCCCGGCTGTCGTGGCCGAGATGTCGGTGGATGCATCGGGCAAGGTCCTTGGCAACGCCAACTGCACGCTGAGCGAGATCCAGGCCGAGCCAGGCAAGGTCGCCTTCACCTCCTTGGAGAAGGCGCTGCCATACCCCGTGCCGCTGATTGCGGGCGAGGCGCTGGAACTGGTCCCCTTCCTTCAGAAAATGAACCGCGAGATGCTGACCGTGCGGGGTCTGCCGGGAGGTGACTACGTGGTGGTGATCGACGACGAGCCCGTGCTTGCGGCCACGGCCAAGGAGCTGGCGACGGGACTGAATCTTGCCACCTGCAAGCGCACCCCTATGTATCGCCAAGCCGAAGCCGTGGCGGAACTGAACAACGAGCGCCACGCCATCCCCGCCTATCGGTTGCGAACCCTGGCCGCGCAGAGGCATTTCATGGGACGGACCAAGGGGCTCGACACCGGCAATTTCGAAGCCATGAAGGCGGCGCTCGAAGCGAAGGTGGCAGAGCTCAAGGCGAAGAAACACTCTCTCTACGGCTACATGCGAGGCCAAGCGGCGACCTACATCAAATACAAGCCGCTGGAGCAGGAGCTGCTGGCGGAACTGGCCAAGATCACCGACGAGCTATGGCAGGCCAACCAGCCCAAACCCCATCGCTTCGTGATCCGCAAAGGAAACGCCGCCGAAATCGCCAAAGCCGAAGGGCGCGTACTGGCGGACTTCAGTACCTTCAGAGGCTGGCGCGACGCAAGCTGGATGAACACCGAGGCCAAGGTTGAGGCCAAGGACGGCATCGTCACCATCGTCGGCCAACGCAGGGATGGCGAGCGGGACATGCTCGGCTATGGCAAGCCTCTGGCGGCCGACCTGACCACTGTAAAGGTCCTCAAGATACGCATGAAGGCGGACAAAGGCGCGCCGTTCGGGGTGGAGTGGTCCATCGACGGGAAGCTCACCCGCCTGCGCAGCTACGTCCCCGCCACTGGCGAGTGGGAGACCATCTCGCTGCCTCTCACCGGCAAGCGCGCCACCGGTCTGACCCTCATCCTCGCCGAAAGCAATCCCAACGCCAAGTGGGCGTCACCGACCGTCACCTACCAGTTCGACCAGCTTTGGTTGGAGTAACCGGGTCCGCCGGTTTGGTGGAATGAGAATCTGACTTGGTTGACCCTGCGGTGATCCCGATCTATGCTGAGAGAAGCTCAGCAATGCCCGTCGCCGGATGGAAGGACTGGACCATGCCCCGCCCTGCCTTCGCTGCTCTGATAGGCCGACCTGGACGCCTCATCGGCACGGTTTGGCTCTTGTGTGCTCTCGTTCCGGTCCTTGTCGCGGGCGCAGACATCAATCTCAGCCTGATCTCTGCTCGGGCCGTGCCCACCGCGAGTGACTCGATCGATCAGAGCTACAGCCACCTTGCCGGGGCCTTCGCCGATGGCAAGGAGGACACGGCTTGGGTTAGCGGGAGGGATATGCGTGATCACTGGGGGCGCATTCAGTGGCGCCACGTACCCGTGACCGTGACCCGGGTGGAGATCAATGCGACGCCTATGACCATCCCCCACACGCCGCGGCGTGACTTCCTGGATCGTGCCCCCACCGAGGCTGTCAACCTGACCACGGTCGAACCGGAGCGCCTGGAGCTCAGAGTGCTGGCTGACGGTGCCTGGCGCGTGCTCCAGGCGGCCGACGCCAGCGTGGCCTGGACTGCCGAGCACCGGCTTGTGATCACGCCTGCTGAGCCGCTTGCCGGAGTCACCGAACTGCGTTTGGGCTTCCGCACATCCGGGCCAGACAAGCTAGTGGCCATTCGCGAGCTGCAGGTCTTCGGACCGAAGACGGTCACTGGCTTCTCCATCCGGCCGAAGTGGCAGGGCATCTGGATTTGGGGCGAGCCCGAGCCGACATTGCCGAACTTCGGGCCGATTCAGCGGTTCTTCCGCTGCGTCTTCGAGGTCAAGGACCCCGCCAAGGTCCGTTCGGTCAGGCTGATGTTTTCTGCTCACGACCGGGGGCGCGTGTTCCTCAATGGCACGGAAGTGGCCCGGACGGTCGATCCGGGGCGCGGTTTGCGCCGCGAGATGGTGCGCGCGACAGTCCGCCCCGACCTGCTGCGCCCGGGGGCGAATCTGCTCGCCATCGAGGGGGAGGACGTCGAGGAATCGGGGTTGCGTGGGGTCTTGGCTGAGCTCTGGCTGGAACGGGACGATGGCACGCAGCAGTGCATTGCGTCTCACCCGAGCCGCTTTCTGGCAAACAGTGTGGAGGAGAGCGGTTGGAATGTCCTCAGCGAGGGATTTGGGCATTGGGCCAAGCCGACGGTCACGGGGTCGCCCAATCAGGAGTTGCCCTGGGCTCGGGACGAGGATTATACCCCGCCCTACTTCGCGGACTCGGCCCAGATCACCGCAGTCAGTCTGGCACCACCCATTCCGCGCCCAGGGGAAGCCTTCTCCCTGAGCGTGCGGGTCAAGGCCGCCAAGGCGCTGAGCCAGGCCTATGGTCTGCTGGTGCAATTTGGCGACAGCGGGGCGGCACGGAACACGGGCATGGAGTTCAACGTTGGCGATGCGTTCATCGCCTCTGAACAGGGGTTGCCAGTTGGTCTACAGGGCGAGAAGGAGCTCGTGGTTCGTGGGCGCTGGCCAGCGGGAATAGCCCCACGTCAGGGCCTGATCCTGCGCCTGTGCAACCCCAAAGCCCAGGTTGAGTTGCTGCCGGGGCCGATCGGGGCAGTGAGTGCCGGCGGTCACCCCGGGCGACTTCGGGTCGCGGTTGGTGCCGCAGCGCCACCGACGTTGCCCGCAGGTTTCGGCGACAACCGCATCCTTCCTGATGGCCGACTGCAGGTCGATGGCGGCGTGGTCGCTCCCATCTTCTTCACCACCTCGTTGCAGACCCCGGACCGCTACCAGGACTGGCTGACCTCCGGCGTGCGGCTGTTCCGGATTGTCCCCCAGGGAGCTGGCAGCGTGGTACCCGCAAAGGGCGCGGAGGATGCCCACTACAAGGCGCTTCTCAGCGTCATCGAGACGCAGGTGACCACGGTCCGGGCCATGAACCCCGACGCCCGGTTCCTCCTGATGCTGGATCTGGACATGCCCAACGACTGGCGCGCGACGCATCACGAGGAATTGATCGTCTTGGGCAACGATCAGCGCCTTGTCCCCCTCAGCCCGTCCAACCACTCTCTGGGCTACCTGCGCGAAACCCCGAACGCGCCGGGTGTGATGCACGCCATCACCTCAAGCCTTACCGAGTTCGTCAGCCGACTGAAGCAGCAACCGTATGCCGGGAGTGTCATCGGTATTGTCATGGCCTCCGGTCGTGCCGGCGAAAACTACTGGGGCCTCGACATCAACATGCGCAAGGACGCGGCGGGCAAGTGGTTGGTCGCCGACCGCCTGAACTACGTCATTGGGGATTTCGGGCTGGCGGCGCGCCGTAGCCTGCGTGATTGGCTCAAAGATCGCTATGAGACCCCGGCGGCGCTGAGCAAGGCCTGGCAGGTCCCTGGCATGGCCTTTGCAGATGTGGTGAGCTACGGGAAGTGGCCCAACCGCCGCTTTACCGAGGATCTCATGTGGCACCGCCGCCCCGAGGGACGTTTCATGTTCCGCGACCGCGTGGCGGAAGGGACGCTGTTCGAGGACTTCGTCCGTCACCAAAGTGAGGCTCGGGCAGACCATCTGCTGGCGGCGGCGGAAGCGGTCAAGCAGGCCAGCGGCGGCCGCCTGCTTGCTGGCGCCTACGTCGGCTACGTCATCCCGACGTTGACCAATTCGCCGCCCGGTAGCGGCCAGCACTCCGGGCACATGGCGATCGGCAAAGTCCTTGCCAGTCCGCACATGGATTTCACCGTCAGCCCCCACTTCTACCATCAGCGGCGTGCCGGGGATGCGGTGGTCCCCATGGGAGCGACGGACTCGCCGCGCCTGCACGGCAAGCTGTGGCTCAACGAGTTTGACTCGCGCACCTACCTTAGCCCCATTGGCCCGAAGACCTTCAGCCAGGCCGAGACGGTGCAGGTGTTGCGCAAGGAGTTCGTGGCCGCCATTACTGGCGACCAAGGCTGGTGGTGGCTGGAATTCGTCGGTGCCCCGCGTGGCCCGAAGGCCGCATCGTGGTTTGCGGACCCGGTACTGTTGCGCGATGCCGCGACCATGCGGGAACTGTATGAGCGCTCCCTGACCCTTCCCCGCAACACCGGCTCGAACGCGGAGGTCGCCATCGTGTTCAGTGCCGAACAGATGTACAACACCGATGCCTACTCGCCGGCGAACTCGGTGCATAGCGCTCTGGTGAACTACCTGTACATGCGCATGTTCCGACTGGGCACGCCCTTCGACCTGTACCTGCAGACGGATCTTCCCGAACTCGTCGCCAAGGGCTGGCATAGACAGTACCATCTGGTGGTCTTCATGAATTCGTTCTGCCTGAGCCCGGCGGAACGCGAGCTGATCCGGCAGGATCTGCTCGCCGAAGGACGCACGGCGCTGTTCTTCTTCGCGCCTGGTTACCAGGGCAATGCAGACACCACGTCCGAGCTGGCCGTGGCGGGCATCGAGGCAGTCACCGGCATGACCGGCGTCGGGCGACTCGACGAGAAACACCTGTTGGGAGCAGATATCGAGGGTAAGCCCTTCGATGTGCTCCCTTGGTGGGGTGCGCACCAGATCACCAACTACGGCCAGGAGATCGGCCCGACCTTCTACCTCGATCCGGGCCGTAGCAACGGCTGGACCCTTTGGGCCGGACTGCGCCTCGATGGCGAGCGCCAGGCTGGGAAGGTGGCTGTGGCCATGCGTGAAAGCGCCGGGGCGCGCGTCATCTACTCGGTCCTGCCGGACCTGCCGCAAGACTTGCTGGACCGCGTCATAGAGGTCAGCGGCGTGCACCGCTACAGCCGCAAGGGCGTGCTGTGCTGGGCCAACCAGACCATGCTCGGCGTCCATGCTGTGGTAGACGAGCGCGCCTTGACCCTGACCGCCAAGGAGCCGGTCACCTGGATCGAGCCCTTCGAGCGTCGCGTCTATGGTCGCAAGACCAAGTCGATCACGATTGACCTACCCAAAGGGCAGACGCGCGTGTTCTGCCTGGATCGTCAGGGCGAATGGAAGGGCTTTGCGGAGCGGTGACCGCAAGCCTTCCTGTCAGAGAGTTTCCGGGAACGTCGGATGGGAACAGGCTTAGTGGTCCCCGGGTGCCTGGCGACGCTGGGTGTTTCGGACCGGCTTGGCCAAAGGGGGGCTGTGGTCTAGGCGCAGGTTGTCGAGGTAGAACACGGGGTTCGATCCGGCGGGATCGAGTTCGGCAAGCACAAACAGGCCGGTGAACACGGCGAAATGCGGGCTTGTGAAGGGCACGTCAGCGACCGTCTTTGCCGTCCCTTCTCCGAGGAGACGCGCAGTGATCGTGTAAAGCTTCGGTTTCCCCGGGCCAAGCGTGAATCTGGCTGTGACGTGAACCCACTTGCCAGCCGGGACTTGC
>JABGQJ010000639.1 GCA_018648945.1 Victivallales bacterium | reverse complement strand
GGGGGCGGGCTACCATACGCCCTTTGCCATGGAGACGGGGATCATCTACGAGCTGGTCTTGGCCGACCGGGCGCGGAACCATGATCGCGTCGGCACGGGCATGGCCAATTCGCTCTGGGATCTGACTCTCTATGAAGCGGCCCGGGCCGAACCCAATCTCACGCTCCTTCTGAATACCCATGTGCAGGAAACGGAGGTGCAGGACGGGCGACTGGCCGCCGTGGTCGGTTGCCAGCTTAACACCGAAATCCGCTGGCGGATCGCCGGAGACATGTTCGTGGACGCGACTGGGGACGGGGTGGTTGGGGCTGCCGCTGGCTGCCGGTATCGCGTCGGGCAGGAGTCCCGCGAGGAGTATGGCGAGACGTTTGCTCCCGACCAGCCCTGGACCCACACGCTGGGCAATTCCCTGCATTTTCGCGCCCGCGACACGGGGCAGTCGGCGGATTTCACGCCCCCGGCCTGGGCCGAACGCTTCGAGGAGTGCATGCCGTATCGCCCACACACCTACTTCGAGAGCGGCTACTGGTGGATCGAACTGGGCTGGCCCCGGAACACCACGCGTGATGGCGAGGAACTGCGCGATGAGTTGCTCGCCCATGTGCTCGGGGGCTGGGACCATATCAAGAACCATTGCCCGAAGACGCGGGAGACGGCCCGGAACTGGGCCATCGACTGGATCGGGATGGTGCCCGGGCGCCGGGGCAGTCGCCGGTTTGTGGGTGCCCATGTGATCACCCAGCGCGATATCGATGCCGGCGGGGTCTTCCCGGACACGGTTGGCTTCGGCGGCTGGGAGATTGATGACCACACCAAGGAAGGCATGCGGGAGCTGGCGAAGAAGCCCTCCTTCGACGGCGTCAACCACTGGCTGTACTTCGTGCGTCCTTTCGGGGTTCCGTTGCGCTCGCTCTATGCGCAGGAGCTGCCCAATCTCTTCTTCGCAGGGCGTTGCATGAGTGCGTCGCGTCTGGCCTTCAACTCGCTTCGGGTGATGCTGACCCTCGGTGCCCTGGGCGAGGCGGCCGGGACGGCTGCGGCGCTCTGTGTGAAGGGCGATGTCGCTCCTGCCGATCTCTCGACGGCACAGATCCAGGCGCTTCAGCAGCGACTGCTGCGCAACGACGTGTTCCTGCCTGGGGTGGCGAACCAGGATGCGGACGATCTGGCGCGAACGGCCGCCGCCACCGCCTCCAGCGAAGCCCCGTTCGACAGCGTGCCGGACGAAACGGGGCTGGGCATGCCCGACCCGTTGGCCCAGCTCATCCCGGTCGGCTCTGCCGGTCTTGCGACTACCCAGGTGTACCTCGAATCCCCGGCCGCCGAACCCCGTACGGTGAAGGCTGTTCTCTGCCCTGCGACGCACGTCTGGGACCTGCCGCCGTTGGAGCGGGACGAATCCGTTGCGGGGTGTACTGTCGAGGTGCCGGCGGGAGTCACGGGTTGGCTTGCTCTGGACTGGGATCTGCCCGATCTTCCTGCCGGACTCTACTGGTTGCGCCTTGAATCCGTGCCGGACATTGTCTGGCGCTACACCACCGAGACTATCCCCGGCTGTCCGGCTGCCCGTTTCACGAACGAGCGCTGGTGGTTCACCCCCGGCCCATTCGGACGTTGGCGGACCTTCGCCGTGCGAATCGCTCCCGATCCCGCAGCCTACGGTGCCGCCAATGTCCTGACCGGAGTCGCGCGACCGGGCGAGGCGACCAATCTCTGGCGTTCCGCCCCGGCGGCAGGGCTCCCCGCCAGTCTGGAGCTGGATCTTGGGGCTGAGCGCGAGGTGGCTGGCGCCCATCTCACCTTCGATACGGATCTATCCCGCGTCAACCGCCAGATGCCCGCCTTCTTCTGCGCGCCCGAATGCGTGCGAGACTACGAAATACAGGCCTGGATCGACGGGGGTTGGCAGACACTGGCCTCCGTGTGTGGTAATGTGCAGCGTAAACGGATCCATCCCTTGGCCCCGACCCGCACCCAACGCCTGCGCCTTGTGGCCTTGGCCACGCACGGTGTCCCCGAGGCCAGACTGTACGAAGTCCGAGTGTATGGCACGTGCTCGACATGCTGAGCTCAGATAGGAGAGCCGACCGATGATGAAACGAGTTGCATTCCGGATCGTGTTCCTGGTCCTTGCCGGTACCATGGCGGGGGCCGTGGATGCCACCGTGCACTACGAGGATCTGGACGGTGATGGCCAGGCGGAGATCATTCTGGCCAACCAGTACCTGAAAGTGGAGCTGATGAGCGGCGTTCCTCCCGTGCCGCCTTCCCTAAGATGGTATCAGCGGTTGTTCAACGCCTTCCGCAGGAAGAGGAAAGCGGGGCCCGCCAAGTATGGCAGGCGGTTCGTCTGGGCCGGCTGGATACGCAACATCGAGTTCGTCCCGAGCGGGCGCCGCTGGTTCATCGACCGGGCTCCCGGCGGCCCGATTTGGCAGGGCATCCCGGAGGAGTTCGGGCAGACGGTCAAGATGGCCGAACTGGAGGACGGCAGTTTCGCCTGTCTCAAGGTAGGCATTGGTGAGGCCATCGGCAAGGGCCTTTGCCTGCGCGGCAATCTGACCCTCACCAAGCCAGCGCCGTGGGTCTTCGAGACGGCGACCACCGAGGATGGCGCGAGTACGGTCACCTTCACCCAGAGGGTTGAGACCAATTACAGCTGTGGCTATGTCTACCGGAAGGTGTTCCGACTGGAGCGGGACAGCTCGGTTCTGCAGGTCACCCGCAGCATCCAGAATGCTGGGGTCCGGCCGATCCACACCAGTTGGTACAGCCACGGGTTCTGGGGCCAGGGCGACAGCGGGCCCGATGGTGACTGCTGGAGCACCGTGCCGCTGCAGGACTTGGCCGGCGACGCTGCGGACGTGGACACCACGCGCTGCCGGGTCGCGGATCTCTCCCCCGCCTGCTATTGGGGACCAGTGAGCGCTGCCGAGATGGCCGAGCCTTGGTATGCCTCCGGCTACGGCCCCACGCGCGAGGTCTTTGTCAGTGGCTTCAGCGAGCGGCTGGCATGGTTCCGCATGTGGACGAACGCCAAGACCTACTCTTGCGAGCCCTTCGTGCTCATCGATCTGCAGCCCGGCGAGACGAAGACCTGGACGGTCACTCGCGGCTCGGTGCGCGGGATCGATGCCGCCACCGCCAGCGGCCCGGGCGCCGTGCTCGACCTGGGTGGCCTGGACGAGGATTGGCTCCATGCCAGCATCTCCCCCTATCGCCCCTTGAGCGGCGTGCAGGTACGTCTGCGCTACCGTGCCGAGGGGGCCACGCAGGATGCCCTTGACCATACCGGCACCTTAGCCAAGTGTGGCCCCGACTGGCCTGGTCGCCTGCGCTTGGAACGCCATCGTCTTCCCGCTGGCCCCTGCGTGTTCCAGATCACTGCCACGCACCAGGGACAGGTGCTTCTCGACACCACCCGGCGCATCCTGCCGCGCACTGCCGGGCTTCCCCCCGCCTGGCTGGGTGCCGCTGGTGGCAAGCAGGCAATCGTTCTGGCCGATGTGCAGCGCCTGGGGGATCTCGTGAAGCCGACGCCCGCTACGGCCTACTGGGTATTCGCGCTCGAGCGCGCTGGATTCGCCGTCTCCGTGCTGCCCATTGGCGATGCCGCCGGGGACGCCGCGTTGGCGACCGCCCAGCTGGTGGTCGTCTCCGGCCCGGTCCGGGTGCCGAACCCCGTGGTCAAGGCCCTCACGTCCTTCGTGGATCAGGGCGGCGGCCTGGTGATGACCGGTCCATTGGACCTGCGGCCCTTTGAGCTCTCCGACCTGCTTCCCGTCACCGCCGTCACTGCCGATGTCATTGCCCAGGGGCGGGCGCCGCGCGACGGGACCCGCGAGTTTCTTGATGCCCCGCGCTTCCGCTACCAGCTGCAGCTTCTCGCCTCCCATCCGACCGTCGAAGGCGTGCCTCTCTACCCCTCGGCGCTCCAGGGCATCGGCCGCCTGCAAGTGGTTGAACCTCGCGCCGGTTCCCAGACCATCCTCACCTACACGGGCCCCGAGAGCCTGCAACCGAAAGTTGATTCCCCAGCCCTCGTGGTTGGCACCCATGGTCAAGGCCGCGTGGCCGTTTTCGCTAGTCCGGTCAACTGGGGCACCCCCCAGATCTGGTCGCTGTGGAGTCGCCTGGGCGAGCACCATCAGCAGTTTCTCGGACAACTCGGCCAGTGGGCGGCCGGCAAACCTGCAGAGGCAACCAGCAAGTGAAACGACTTCTTCTATCCCTTTCCTGGATCGTAGCCATGACTACCCTCGCGGCCCCCAGTATCAGCAACGTGCGCGGTACCTACCGCAACGGACAGGTCTTCCTGCAATGGGACGAAGCCGGGCTGGCCCCCGATGCACGGCTGAGCGTCTATTCCGCAACCGCTCCGATCACGGCCAAGAATCTGGCCAAGGCCACCTGTCTGGCCCAGCATATCCTCGTCGGTAGCGGGCGCGACTGGGGATTCGATCCGGCCTCCTTCGAGAAGG